>JALGZG010000044.1 GCA_025782345.1 bacterium
AACGTGCAGAGCAAGGAAGAGGACGTGCTCTGCTCCTCCGGCGGTTGATGGGACTCACGGCCGCAGAGCGGGGAGGACGAAGTGAAACGAGCCCAGACGCGAACGAGAGATCGCTGGATTCGGAGAACACGGCTCGTCGTGGCCGCTGTGGCTGCAACCATCGTTGCTGCGGCATTCGGGAGGGCAGTAGCGTCTACAAGCGTCCACTTCGATCCCGGGCAGGTCTTGGCAAGCCCGGGGCAGGAGTTCGACCTGAGCTTCCGCGTCGGGGAGAGTCCGGACTCCATCGCGAGTTTCCAGCTCTATCTCTCCTTTGATCCCCAGGTGGTCGAGCTGACGAGCGCGGTCGAGGGGACCCTCTACGCGGAGAGCGGCTTCATGACCTGGTTCATCTCGGAGGAGAGGGGACCGGGCTTCTGGCACTTCTTTGACACCGTCTTCGGCGCGGGCACGCACGTGCTCCCGCCCGGCGAGCTTCTGCATCTCACCTTCACTGCGCTGGAGGAAGGCGAGACTGAGGCACGCATCGACACGATCCGCATGACCGACATTCGACGGAATCCTCTTCCGGTCGACGGATTCGAGAATGGTCACATTTTGGTCATCCCCACTGGAGTGGAAGAGGGCGGCGGCATTGCGCGACTCGGATCGGCGTATCCCAACCCGTTCGTGTCCGACACCGTAGTGCCGTTCTTCGCTCCGATGGACGGAGGCGATGCGAGAGCAGAGATCTACGATGTCCGCGGCAGGTTGGTCAGGCGCATTCCGGTTCCGAGCGGCGCGCTACAGGGTGAGCTGTTGTGGGACGGCAGAGACGAGCGAGGCGAGGAGGTGTCCTCCTCGGTCTACTTCCTCCGCCTGACCGCACGGACATCGATGGCACATTGCAGACTTGTGAAAGCGGAGTAACACAGCGTGCGGCGACGGGCCCTGTGGTCGTGCTGCCGCAACAAGGGAAACAGGAGGCCCATGTGAGACGGGCAAGGACACTATGGTTGTGCCTCCTGCCGCTGCTTCTTTTTGCGGCCGGGGCTGCCGGGGCAAGCGCAGCAGGTGAGCGCGACGTTGCCATCATCTCCTTCGATCCGATGTCGGATCGATTGTCGGCGACCCAGAGATGCACGCTGGACGTCATCTACGATGGCACGCTGGTCTCGGCTGGGTTGAGAGGGTATCACCTCGAGATCACGTTCGACGGCACGTATGTGTACGTCGACAGTCTTGATGTCCACGTGACGGAAGGGAGCTTCCTGAGCGATGTCGGAGGAACGGCGTTCTTTGTCGAGCCCGTCGACGGGAACACGTTCGTTGTCGATTGCGCGATACTGGGAGCGACCGCCGGAGCCTCGGGAGTTGGTGACCTGTGCTCCATTACGTTCAAGGGAAGGACGGGGGACGGGACCAGTGTGGTCGAGTTTCTGGACGTCGAGCTGCGAGACGTGGACAACCAGTGGATTCAGGCCTCGGCGGCGTTCGCGGTTCTGATACTCGACAACACGCCACCGAACGTGCCCGTCCTTGACCCCGAACCGGAGTTCACCCCGGGCACGACGAACGATGTCTCATGGAGCGACGAGAGTGCATCCGGAGCCGTGGGTTACTGCATCCAGGCATCCGAGACGCCGACATTCGACGTGATCGTCAGCACGAGCGGATGCACGCCCTACACCTATCACACGTTCCTGGGCCTGACGGACGGACAGATCTACTACTACCGCGTCCAGTGCCGGGACGACCTGTGGAACGTGTCCGACTGGTCGGACACGGAATACTCCACGCAGGACGACACGGCGCCCGATACGGAGGCCGGACCCGTCGACCCGTACTACAACACCATCTCGTTCGACGTCCCCTTCACGGCGTCTGACGCGACGAGTGGTGTCCAGCATGTGGAGCTCTACTACCAGCGGAACGGCGGCGGCTACGTCCAGTACGGTTCTACGTTCACGGTCAGCCCGATCGGGTTCGTGGCGCCCGGCGAGGGTGTCTACGAGTTCCACACCATCGGGACCGATAACGTGGACAACGTGGAAGACGTGCCAACGACTGCCGACTGCACGACCGAGGTGGATCTGACGCCTCCGCTTTCGCCCGTAGACCTGGTGGCGCTGCCCGGGCACAACACCATCTCTCTGTCGTGGACCGTGCCGGCAGGACGGGACGCTCCGATAGAGGGGACGCTGCTCGTCAGGCGGCCGTGGGGTATCGGGGCCTATCCCGAATACGATGATTGGGGTCCGCCCTTGGGATATCCCGCGCACCAGGCAGACGGTACCGTGGTTGCGTTCGTGCCGGGCACGGGGCCCCAGACGTACGAGGACACCGGCTTCACTGACGCCTCGCGTAACGTCTACTACTACACGGCCTTCACCAGGGACTCTGCCGGCAACTACTCGGCCGCCACATCGACGGCGCAGGACCGCGCGACTTCATACTGGCTGGCGGACGTGCGTGAGCCGACGGGTACGCCGGGGACCTACGACGGTCTCGTCAACTACTACGATAAGGTTGCATACTCGTACTCGTACTATTCGTCCGACGGGGAGCTGCACTACGACAACGAGCTTGACGTAGGGCCGACGGACGATAACAGCCGCATGGGAATCCCGCTGACGGACAACATCATCGAGTTCGAGGATCTGATGATTCTCGCAATGAACTACGGGCGCGTGGCCCCGGCGAGCATTCGAGAAGAGGGGCGGCCCGACGTGGCGATCCGTGACCGCGCAGTGCTCGCCCTTGAGCGGGAGCGCACGGAGCTTGCGATCGGGGACGTGGTGGAGATCAACCTGACGCTCCGCGACAGCGAGGGACTCGCCAAGGGCGTGTCATCGGTGGTCACGTTCGATGCTGACGCGCTGGAGTTCCTGTCGGCCGTCCAGGGCGATCCGGCGGACGAGAGCTTCTTCTTCACA
>JALGZG010000286.1 GCA_025782345.1 bacterium
GGGGAATCCTCGGGTACGACCTGCGATTTGGCGCACTACGCCAGTGCGGAACGGAGTCCGCGTTCCGTTCGTCGGGCCACTTCCACCGTAACTGCGAGTATATCACAGAAACGGTGCCGTGTCAATGATAGCTGAATGTTTGTTCAGGAATTTCTGGGGCATGCCCACACTTCGGGCAGGATCCGGGCTCGTCCCTGCCGGAAGTGTGGGTCGTGGGGAGATGAAGCCGCGTCGGCGATCACCGTCTTCCGCGGGCCGCGCTAGGGACCTGGGATCTCGATCTTCGGGTGCGACTCACAGGTCACGAACTCGCCCTCGGTGTGGTCGTAGATGGCGTAGTCATAGACGCCCTTCGGAGCGTCGTCACGAATCGTCGCCTCGACCGGTCCCACGTGCATCACGGCGATCACGGGTGTGACGAACACACCCGCACCCGGGAACCATATGCTGATGGCGTGGTTGTCGACGACCTCCCAGTGAATCGTATCGCCGGCGTTCGCCTTGATCCGGTCGATCCTCATCTCAAACCCGCTAGGCTTTTTGGGGGCCGGTTCCCTACGGACCTCGCACTTCCTTGCCGTCCTGGTTAGAGGCATCTCTCTCTCCTCGGGCCTCGGGCCCTTTGGTCCACTCCGTCTGTTGTCTCCGCGATGGACCAGGTCGCGTCGGCGATCACCGTCTTCCGCGGGTCGCGCTAGGGCTCGGGGATCTCGATCTTCGGGTGCGACCCGGTGTGCCTTGCGGAACATCCTCAAGAATAGGTCTGACTACCGGCGCCTCCTCCTTGTCGGCAATCACTCGCTCGCCGAACACATGCTCGTCCGGGACCCATATGCTGAGGAAGTGCTTGGGTTCGCCACCGGTGTCCCACTTAATCGTGTCACCGGGGATCGCTGGGATTGTGCCGATCTCCCCGGTGCCAGTAATTGTGGCTGTCCACGTCCTCAGCTCCGTCCTCAGCTCCTTCCTCGGCGGACCACTCATCTCCTCCACGGGACCGGGCGCAGGCGCCTGCGGTCCCGCTATCTCCCTGAGCGGGTCGCAACCCGCGAACTCGTTCGTGCTATCTGCCACCATCGCGTTGGACCCGGCGCTGGTAGCGCACGTCGGAACAGAGACCCCGCAGCCCGGGCGTGTGCTCCACCTGGTATTTGGAGAAACCGTTCTCCACGGCCCTCACGATCCAGTCGAGAGCGGCGTCCCTGTCACCCAGAACCTCGTGAGTGAAGCCGATGTCGAACATCACCCTGTCGTCCTCTGGGAGGAGTTCCATTGACCTGCGAAGGTAGTCCCGCGCCCTAGCACTGTCTCCGAGCTCCGCATTGTTGACGGCCAGTGAGACGAGGAGCTCCGCGTCATGCGGCGCCAACTTCAGCTCTTCCTCCGCGAGTTCGACTGCCATGGCGTAGCACTCCACCGCCTTCTCTTCTCCGCCCGGCACCACGTCGCCCGCAGCGTCGTACGCGGCGGCGAGGTTCGATGCCCATGTAGGGCCACGTGTTGCCCGGCGCACGGGCGGACGCCTGGTCGAACGCGCGCAGCGCATCCTCTCTTCGCCCCTGGTCGCGGTAGTAGGACCCCAGATTGTAGTACGGGGCCCAGTGCTCCCGCCTGTCGTTGACCGCCTCTCTGTAGATCTGCTCAGCGAGGGTGAGCTTGTCCTCATCGACGCTCACGTTCGCGAGTTTTCGGCGAGCTTCTAGATTGACCCGGTCGATGCGGAGAGCGTGCCTGTACTCCTGAGCGGCCGCCGCGTAGTCCTCGGCCTGGGCCTTCACGAGTCCCGCGACGATGCGGGCGCTCGCCAGCCGATCGCCCAGCTCTATCGCGCGCCGCGCGCTTTCTGCCGCTTTCCTCGATTCCTCCGGGTCCTTCTCCGCTTGGAACGCGTTCCAGTGCGCCCAGCCGAGGTCGGCGAAGGCAAGCGTGAACGATGGGTCCAGTGCAGTCGCTTTTTCCAGGAGGGCGATTGCGTCTGCCGTGTGGTCAGTCGAGTCGTCCGGCGCGGCCCACAGTCGCCCGAGTCCACTGATGTAGGCTTCGAACGCGTCCGGGACCGTCGTGCTGCCGGCCGTCAGTACCCGTCGATCCCGCTCCTGGCGGGTCAGTTCCAGCATGTCTGCAATTTCAGCAACGGGGTCATCCTGGAACGCGGCCACATTCGCGAGGCCATCCTGGTATTTCAGGGGGCGCCTCAGCCTGCGGCCCGACCGGGTATCAATGAGACTGAGGCTCATCCTGACATCAGAGCCGCTGCGCTCGACGGTGCCCTCAAGTGCTAGCCTCGCACCTGAGACGCTGAGCGCCGCCGCCGGCGTCGTGACGTCATGATCGTCCAGCTCTTTCGCGGGAATGACGCGGAAGTTGGAGTCGAACTGCTCGAGCTGGCTGAGCCTGAACGTCAGGTGACGACGCAGACCCTCGACGAACGCCGGGTCTGGCTCGTTGCCCTTGTCATCGAAGGGGAGGATGGCCAGTTGCTTCAGCTCAGGAAGCCTGCCAACGCCAAGCCAGCTTCGCGCCACGTCCTGGACCGGCGGCGCCATCGCTAGCCCCACGCAGGCCAGCACCAGCACGACCGCCGCCACGACGAGTCCACGCCTCCGCGCGGGCGGAACCGGGATTCTCGTTGTGGAACCGATCCTGATGGGAGAGGAGCTGGACGTGCGCCCGCGCCCCAGCGGCTCGAGGGCGGATATCAGCTCAGACGCGCTGGCGAAGCGCTCGTCGGGTTTCTTCCTCAAGCACCTGTCTATGATCGCCTCGAGCTCCGGCGGCGCGTCGTGCCGCAGAGCGCCCAGCGGCTCGGGCTCCTCGTGTACGACGGAGTAGAGCACCGACTCTGGTCGTTCGCCGGAGAACGGCAGTCCCCCCGTCAGCGCTTCGTAGAGCACGACGCCGAGCGACCATATGTCCGTCGCCGCCTGGACGTCGCCTCCGTGCGCCTGCTCCGGCGACATGTAGGCAACGGTTCCCACCGTGCTGCCGATCCTCGTGATCCTCGTTTGCCCGGCGAGCTTCGCGAGGCCGAAGTCGAGTATCTTCGCCCGACCGTCGTTCGTCAGGAAGATGTTGGCTGGTTTGATATCCCGGTGGACGATGCCCTTAGCGTGGGCCGCCTCCAGACCCCTGGCGACGTGGACAGCGAGGCCAACCGCCTCATCGATGGGCATGGGGCCCTTCTCCAGACGTTCTCTTACCGTCTCACCCTCATAGCACGACAGAACGAGGAAGAGCTGTCCGTCCTCGGTCTCCTCGATCTCGTGGATCGTGCATATGTTGGGATGGTCGAGCCGGGAAGCGGCCTGAGCCTCCGCGAGGAACCGGTGCTTGGCACGCTCGTCGCGAGTGAGTTCGGGGGAGAGGAACTTGAGCGCGACCGTGCGCTTGAGCCTGGTGTCCTCGGCCCGGTAGACGACGCCCATGCCGCCGCCGCCGAGTTTCTCGATGATCCTGTAATGGCAGACCGTCTCGCCGATCATAGCAGACGCTCCGGGCGGTCCGGCCCTGCTCGCTCGCAGACGTCGGCTCGTCACAAGGAGCAGCGCCTGAGGCTTGGTGTCCGCGAATCCCGTGGCTTGGACAGACCCGGTTCCATACTACCTGATTGCCATTCAGATGTATAGCGGATTCTCACGAACGGTCCGCTTCGGGGCACACAGGGGCGTCCCGGGGACCTCGCGGTTCGGCACGGTTGGTACAGAGGAAGGCCGCCGGCACCTGTCCGGCGGCCTTCGGGTGAGCTGACGCACGCTCTCGATGGCCCGGGCTACTCGAACAGGTCAGGGACCTCCACCGTGACCGGCGAGACCACGTACATGTAGATACGGGCCGTCCAGTCGAACTTGAGGCTGTCGCTCCCGGAAGGGGCCGGGACGCAGCCGTCGCCGTCCATCCAGAACGACAGCACCGGGTTCTGGCCGGTTCTGTAGTCCTCGAGTGCCTGATTGAACAGCGTGACACCGGGCGCATTGAGCTCGGCGTGGATCTCGCCGGCGCCGAGTGCGTCGCGCAGCGACAGTGATTCGGCGTAGTCGATGAAGAGCTCCTCGTCTTGGCCGTACTGTATCCAGATCCCGCCCGAGATCTCCCAGTCGTGCCACGGGTCCGGGTCCCCGAGCCACGTCACCTCGTATGTGGCCGCCAGCAGCCCCGCCTCTTTGATGTGGGCGCGGTCGAGCGGCGGGTCGAACCCCGCCAGCGCGTCGTCGATGTCCTCCAGGAGTCCGATGATCCCTCTTATCTTGTTGTTCATGGTCCTCTCTCCTTGCCGGTTAGAATCCGACGCCCAGCCCGAACGCGAAGCCGTTCTGCTCCGCGATGTTGTATTCGCCGTAGAACGACACGACGGCCACCCGCGCGTGCAGACCGAGCGTCAGGTGAGCGGTCGACCGGGAGTCGAACTTGACCGACACGAGGTCGCCCTCGTCGTCGTCGTAATTGGCGTCCATCTTGAACGTGTCCAACGAGAGCCCGGCGTACGGCTCGATGGAAGCGAACACCAACGGGAGTTTCATGCTGGCCTGCGCTC
>JALGZG010000166.1 GCA_025782345.1 bacterium
GCTGCTGGAGTTCGCGATCCAGCCGGACAGGCCGTGCCGGTGCGCAAGCCGATACACGAACGGCCTGAAACCGACGCCCTGCACGACTCCTCTAACGACCAGCCGTCTGCCCATGCAGCCTCCACACCGGGGTTCCGGCGCACCGAAGTCCCGCAAAACCAGCTATTTTACGCTCCCAGGGGCGCCTTCGCAAGGACGCGTCCCGAGGGGATGGTGTCATGGTTTGAGGGGACCATGACGGGAACGTGGCCTGGTCAACATACGGGCGGGGTGATAGTCGTCGTCATGGGAACATAGGAGCGTGGGGTTATTGTGGTCTCGGATTGACATAGCGGCGCCTTTGTATTAGAATCGGCGCAAATCGTGACAAACAATACCGGGTTCAGTCGGGAGGAGTTCCTCCAATGAAGCCTTTTCTACCGGAGATGCTGCCCAGAACCGATCTCGATTGGGAGATCCTCTTCCGCGACGCCACGACTGCTCAGCGCGCCCTTGCGTACTACAATGGCAAGCTGGGGAGTCTCCCACATCCCGCAGTGCTCGTGTCACCGCTTATCACGCAGGAGGCGGTCATCTCGTCCAGGATCGAGGGAACGGTCGTGACCCTTGAAGAGGTTCTGGAACTGGAGGCTAACATCCGTGACTTCGGAGACCGAGAGAGGGACATCCGAGAAACGCTGAACTACCGAAGGGCGGTGTGGCAGGCGGCATACCGAGAGCTTCCGGACCGGCCCTTCGGTCTCAACCTAGTGAAGCGCCTGCATTGGATTCTACTGGAGAATGTTCGGGGCGACTTGAAGGGCAGGGGCGAGTTCAGGAAGCAAGACGTTCACATCGGGTCACCGAATTCGCCAATGGAGGAGGCGCTTTACATCCCTCCCCATCATTGGGAACTAGAGGGACTTCTGTCCAACTGGGAGAAGTACTACCATCGGGACGATGAAAGGGACGAATTGGTGCAGCTCGCGCTCCTTCATGCCCAGTTCGAACTGATTCACCCCTTTCTGGACGGGAATGGCCGTGTTGGAAGGATGCTCATCCCGCTGTTCCTTCACGACAAGCAGCTTCTGTCAAGCCCAGTCTTGTACATCAGTGCGTACCTGAAGTCGAAGCAGGATGAGTACTTCAACAAGCTCCGCGCGCTCTCTCAGGGAGAACAGTCGAGCAATGCATGGCAGGACTGGGTCACCTACTTCCTGAGGGCAGTGAGGGAGACAGCCGAGAAGAACACCGGGAAGGCAGAGGCAATCAGAGATCTCTACGGTGACGTGCAGGACGTTTTCAAGAACATGGCGAGATCCAGCTTCGCAACAGCCGTCGAGGCTCTGGACTACCTATTCGGGAATCCCATTTTCAAGGGGCCGGACTTCTGGCGAGCGACCGGCCTGTCCGACAGACAGTCAGCTTCGAAGTTGCTGAAGCAGTTGGTGGATGAGGACGTGATTGTAGTTGCACGCCAAGGCGAGCGGCGTCGACCGACTGTCTACGCGTTCCCCAAACTTCTGGACATCGTGGAGTCATAGCGGCAGCAGGCGCGCGGGGTAACGCACTAGTAGTAGAAGCTAATCTGCAGGAGCCCGCTCGTCGGCGTCCCGCCGTACTCGCTCATGATCTTCTTGCCCTCCGGAGGCGCACCGTGCGAGACGTAGCCGCTGGCCGTGAGGGTCACGCTGTCTGAGAAGACCCACACGACGGAGGGGAAGATGACGCCGGAGCCGTCCACCGGGCTTGCTGGCTGTCCCCTCGCGCGTATCGCTCGAGGAAGTCTTCGTCCTCGAAGTAGTCGGACGCGTCCTCGATGTCGGTAAATCCGAACCCGGAGTAGTGGTACTCGGCGACGAGCATAACCCCGCCGGCGAGGTCGAACGTCCGTGAACCCCCGATGACCGTCTTGAGCGCCACGTCATCGCTGCCGAAGGAGCCGGCGGCGGGCAGTGGCTCGGGAGACAGGAAGACGGCCGCTTCTCCGTGGAGCTCCGCGTCCAGCACCGGGAACGAGAGCGAGGCGCCGTAGAAACCGTCCTCGCACCGCGAGCCCGCGAGCAGCTCGCCGTCCAGGTCCCCTACGTACCCGTGCACGCGCCCGACGAAGGCCGACTCTTCCATCGACTCGCCGAAGGCCGCCACGGCGTCTACGGATATCAAATCGGTCACGGGCACCCTCACGCGGACCGCGTCGATCCCCCTCCGCCATTCCCGATCGCTCTCAAGAGGAGAGAACGGCGCGAATATGTCGACGGCACCGAACATCAATCCCCTGCCCCAGCCCACGGCCTGCCTGCCGATCTTCACCTCGGCCCGCGAGAGCGAGATCGAGGCCACCGCCCTGTCCAGCTCGTGGCGGTATGAGAACGTCGAACCCACTTCGACCAGCGGGTCATCCACCTGCCTCACGCGGTAGGGAGCGGGGAGTTCCTTCGGGAGCAGACCCGCCCCTCCGGCCGCACCGGCGCCCTCCGAGACCGTTCTGGCCCTCTGCTCGTAGGCGACCTGTGCTGCGAGCCACGTGGTCGGCCTTGCATCCACGACGGCGCGGAACCGCCACAACGAGGCGGCGCTCCACTCCTCGGGGAAGAAGACCGTGTCGCCGGACGCGTGGGACAGAACGGACGTCCACTTGAGTGACGTGTTGAGAGAAACGAACCGCTTTCCGGACGCGTCGGACCAGAGCTCGACGGCGTCCGCGGGGAGCGCGCACGTGAGCAGACACGCGCAGACAAGGAACACAGCCGGCACCCGACGCGCCTGCTCACCTCGCGTGTGATGCCGTCCCCCGCTTTCCACCTGGTTCACCTCGCTCTCGTTCCTGGTCCCGTTCCCATCTAGTTCGCTTCCGTCGCGTCGCCGGGCGCCTCCGAACCGGAGCCCTTCCTGATATCACTGACGATCTTCCCGTCGCGGAGCGTGACGACCCTGGACGCGTACGAGACCACCAGCGGATCGTGCGTAGAGAACACGAACGTCATATCATGCTCGTCCCTCAACTGCCTCATCATCTTGAGAAGCAATTCGCCGTTCTCGCTGTCGAGGTTCGCTGTAGGCTCGTCGGCCAGAACCAGACGGGGCTTCGCCGCTACCGCCCTGGCGACCGCAACTCTCTGCTGCTGCCCGCCTGACATCTCGTTCGGCCTCCTGTCGGCAAGCTCCCCGAGACCAAGGTCCTCGAGCACGGACATCGCCGTGGCGCCCCGCCCGCCGTCCTCACCCCGAAGCTCCAGCACGAACTCGACGTTCTCGAGCGCCGTGAGCACCGGGACCAGGTTGTACGCCTGGAACACGAAACCGAGCGACCGAAGTCGCAGCTCCGCGCGCTCCCTGCGGCTCATGCCCGAGAGGTCCTGCCCGAACACCTCCACCTTCCCACCCGTCACCGTGTCGAGCGCGCCGATCAGATTCAGGAGCGTCGTCTTGCCGCTGCCGCTCGGGCCCACTATCGCCAGGAAGTCCCCCTTGTGAATCTCCAGGTCGAGCCCTCGCAACAAGAATGTCTTGCATCTATGCCTCCCTCAGACTCAGCGCAGACGTGGGGTCGGTCCGCAGCGCGAACACCGCCGGGTATACGGCAGCGATAAGGGTCGAGACGAACGCGACGGTGAGTGCGTAGGGCAGCACCCAGAGCCCGGGAACCGAGTACATGATGGGATCGAAGAGCACGCCGGACATCGCGAGGTCCCCTCCCATCATCGTGCTGAAATCGATGCCCTTCGTGGCAGTCTGGTGCAGTGGGAACCACGCCAGCAACAGCCCGACCGCGGCCCCCATGACGGCCATTGCCACTGCTTCCAGCAATATCAACCGC
This sequence comes from bacterium, assembly GCA_025782345.1. GTDB lineage: Bacteria > Joyebacterota > Joyebacteria > Joyebacterales > Joyebacteraceae > JALGZG01. The sequence goes on from JALGZG010000166.1 coordinate 3,800, forward strand.
ACCACCTGAGACGCCTTCATACCCAGGGCGATCAGCACGGCGAACTCCCGCCTGCGTTCGAGTACCGCGGTCAGCTGCGCGCCCGCGATCCCAAGGATCACGACGACCAGGACCGTACCTGCCAAGATGTTCATGAACCCCTTGTCGCTCTGGTAATCGCCACCCTGAGCGGGCACCACGACCATCCACGTCAGAACGTCGTCCTCCGGGGACACCACGGCTCGAAGACGCGAGACGGCGGCATCCATCCGGAGGGGGTCGTCGAGCGTGACGCTGATCTCTCCAGCACCCTCACGCCCCGTGAGCCGTTCGACGTCTTCCAGCATCACATGACATATCGATGCGTCCATGTCGCGACTGCCAGTCTTGATGATGCCGACGATGCGGAGCATTGCGTACTCCATCTCTCCGCCCTTGCTCACCACCGTCAGAAGAAGGTCGTCATCGAGCTCCACCTCCAGTCTGTCCGTGATGGTCCGGCCCACGACGGCGACGTCTCTGTCACCGTCTTCCAGGTACCTTCCCTCGACGACCGCCCTCGCCAGCCGGCTCGTTTCGATCTCCGCATCCGGATCGACTCCGAGCATCTCAACACCCACCACGCGGGTCCCGAACCCCAGAAGCGCGGTAGAGCGTGCGTGAGGCGCCGCTGTCTTCACACCATCGGTGGCTCTCACCGCCGCGAGTTCCACCTCCCAGTCCGTGAGACGGAGATCGTTGTCCCGGCTTCTGTCCCAGTCCGCCGGCACGACCTTCACATGACCGAAGCCGGATTCGGCGATCGCGCGCACACGCATCTGCGTGCTGCCCCGCATGAACGCCGTCATGAAGACCGCTATCGCGACTCCGATGCCGATGCCGACGACGGACAGAAGCGTCCTTCGTACGTTTCTGCCCAACGTTCGGACGGCGAATCTCGCGATGATCGGTGTGGTCATAGCCGCATCGCCTCCATGGGCTCCATCCGCGCGATGCGCATGATCGGCCACACGACCGACAGGAGCGCGGTCAGAAACACCGCGATCATCCCCGCGAAGACATCGCTCGCGTACAGCCTGGGGTACACGAGCGACGACAGATGAAGACCTTTGTAGCTCGCCTCGTACGAGTCGGACGCTCCGCCGAGTGCCGCGTAGTCGAGCCCCGTCTGCTGCGTGATGAGCAGGAGGCCAAGGCCCAATGCCGTCCCGATGGCCACTCCAACGAGGCCCAGAGTGACGGCCTCGACGGTTATCATCCTCGCGAGCCTGCTGGGACCACACCCGAGCGAGAGCAGCATCCCAAACTCGTGCTTCCGCTCGAACGTCGCCATGAGCATCGTGTTGGCGATACCGGCTGCGGCCGCCACGAATACGATCCCGAGGATCACAAGCAGCATGACGTCTACCATCTCGAACATCACCACCATCTGAGGCACGATCTCACGCCACGACAGGACCTCCAGATCGGCCAGCGCCGGCAGTGCGGAGAGCCGCGCCACGGTCTCCCCCACGGTATCGATGTCTCGCGTGTGAATCACCATCTCGTGCGCCTGGTCGTACATCGCAAGAAGCTCGCCCGCGTCGTCGAGCGTCATCACGATCCCGAGGTTGTTCACTATGTCCACCGGGGAGGAGACGATCTCGGTCACCGTGAAGAGCCCGCTGGCGATGGACCCGTCGACGTCCTGCCCGACCAGGGCGAGCTCCGCACCCGGCTCGATGTCGTACCTGCGTGCGAAGCCGCTGCCAATCAGCACGCGGCCCTGCCCCATGAGCCCTGGAGCTTCGAGCCCCGGCAGCAGACCCGCGTCGTGCGACTCGGCGTCTGGGTCTACGCCCACGACGAAGCTCATGAACCCCTCTTCCGTGAGCGCCGTGAGGACGGGAGCGTAGATGCGCGCCGACACGTGCTCGACGGCAGGATCCGTGCGGATCTCATCGAGCACGTCGCCGACGCCATCTATCGTGAGGTCGATGGAGCGATCGTCCAGCCACCCCTCCGCGTGTACCTGTGCATGTCCGATCATCGGGCCCGTGATGGACGCGTGGAACTCGCCCATGTAGCCGTGCATCAGCGCGGCGACGGCCAGAAAGACGAACTGACCGAGCGCGATCGCGGCAAGGGCGAGGGACGACCTTTTCTTGTTTCGACCCAGGTTCCGCCAGGCGATGCGGAGTGTGCTCGTAACAGCCATGTGGCAAGTACCTCTTACCGTGTGGGAACATCCGGGTGGACGGCCCGGGACCTCTAGTGCGTCCGCTCCAGACGCGAGAGGCTGAACATGTCGTCGGACAGTTCGACGTCGAACTCGACGTCAAGGTAGCGGAACTCGGTCCGTCGACCTTCCTCTCGCTCGGGCACAATGGAGATGAGCGTCGGTATGCGCCTTCCGCCCAGCACCTTCACGTCCTCGAACCGCAT
>JALGZG010000304.1 GCA_025782345.1 bacterium
CTCTTCTGCGCCGACGCCAATTCGCTCGAGCCCTTCACGCTGCATGCCAACTCCCCGTGCGCCGCGGCGAGCAACCCCGAGTGTGGCCTCATGGGCGCCTGGGACGTGGGCTGTGGGTCGACAGCAGTTGATGCGATGAGCTGGGGCGCGATCAAGGCGATGTTCAGGTAGTCTGTACGGGCATCGACGAGAGACGAAGAGGGCCCGCTCATGTGAGCGGGCCCCTCTCTATGGATGGCGGGGCATCGTAGACGAGCTTCGAACTCCTGACCCAGTCCTGGGTTCGGAGCACGGTCTGCCTAGACCCCACGCTGGAGCCCGGCCTCGACCTCGGCCACAAGAAGACGCGTCTTCACGGCCACGTCGGGCGTGACCGAGAGACTGTCGATGCCACACTTCACGAGGAACTCGGCGAAGTCGGGGAAATCGGAAGGCCCCTGGCCGCAGAGCCCCACCTTCTTACCCATATCCTTGCAGGTCTCGATCACCTGGGCGATGAGCTTCTTCACGGCCGGGTTGCGCTCGTCGAAGAGGTGGGACACCAGGGCCGAGTCCCGGTCGATGCCGAGCGTAGTCTGGGTCAGGTCGTTCGATCCAATGGAGAAACCGTCGAAGAAGGGCAGGAACTCGCGGGCCAGGATCACGTTCGACGGGATCTCGCACATCATGTAGACGCCGGCCTTGATCCTCTCCTGATCTATGATGCCGCGCACCCTCTCGGCCTCGGCCGGAGTACGCACGAAGGGGACCATGACATTCACGTTGTCGAGGCCGAAGTCATCGATCACGGTCCTCATGGCGATGCACTCGAGCTTGAAGGCAGCTTTGTAGCGGTCGTCGTAGTAGCGCGACGCTCCGCGCCACCCGAGCATGGGGTTCTCTTCCTCGGGCTCGAAGCTCCTGCCCCCTATCAGGTTCGCGTACTCGTTCGACTTGAAATCGGAGAAGCGGAAGATCACCGGCTTCGGATAGAAGGCGGCCGCGATGCGACTGATACCGGCCACGAGCTTCTCCACGAAGATGTCCCCCTTGCCAAGCTTGAGGAGGTAGAGCGGGTGCTGGCCGATGTGGGAGGCGATGATGAACTCGAGCCGCGCGAGGCCCACTCCGTCGTTGGGAAGCCGTGCAGCAGAGAGCGCCCGTTCGGGAGAGCCGACGTTGAGCATGATCTTCGTCCGCGTGGCGGCGATCTTCTCCAGGTTGATCTCCTCCACGTCGAAACGCGGCGTGCCGCGAAACACGCTGCCCTGCTCGCCCTCGACGCAGCTCACGGTCACAGTCTCGCCACGTGGAATCGTCCTCGTGCCCGACTCTGTCCCCACCACGCAGGGGATGCCCATCTCGCGCGCCACGATCGCGGCGTGGCAGGTGCGGCCGCCCAGGTCGGTCACGATGGCAGCCGCCCGCTTCATGATCGGCTCCCAGTCGGGGTCGGTCATGCGTGTCACCAGAACCTGGCCCTCCTCGAAGGAATCGATCTGGCTCACATCCTCCAGAAGCGTGGCGTCACCGCTTCCGATCTTGGCCCCCACGGGGCGGCCGCTGGCCAGAACCTCGTAGTCGTCCTTATCGTCGACGAAGAAGTAGCGCTGATAGGAAACCGCGCGGGAGTGGATCGTCTCGGGACGCGCCTGCACGATGAAGAGTTCCTTCGTCTCACCGTCCTGGGACCACTCGATGTCCATGTAGAGGCTTCGACCGTACTTGTGGCGGTAGTGAGCCTCGATGGCGAGCGACTGCGCGGCGAGCTCGGCGTACTGCTCGTCGCTTAGGAGCCCCTGCGGATTCTGAATGACCTTGAGCGAATGGCGCAGCACGTAGACCTCGTCGGGCTTGACCTCGCCCTGGACGATCGCCTCGCCTAGTCCCTTGCTGGGCGTGATCAGGATCAGATTCTCGTTCCCCGTCTCCGTGTCCACGGTGAACATGACGCCGCTCACGCCGTCCCAGTCGGCGCGGACCATCTCCTGCACACCGACCGACAGAGAAACCTCGTCCTCGGGAAAGCCGTTCTCGTGGCGGTAGGACATGGCACGAGCCGTATAGAGAGACGAGAAGCACTTCTTGACCCGGTCGAAGAGCGCCGGAGAGCTGCCGACGTTGAGGAAGGTCTCCTGCTGTCCGGCGAAGCTCGCCTCCGGAAGATCCTCGGCCGTGGCGGATGACCGAACCGCAAGGGTGCGCCCCGTCTCCAGCTGGTCCAGCGCCGCGCGGATCTCCTCCTTCAGTCCTCCGTCGAGGGGAATCTCCTCCACGAGAGCGCGGATCTCGCGCGACACCCTGTCGAGGAGGATCACGTCCCGATAGTCGTCCCCTTCGAGGAGCGCTATCTTCTCCCCAATCCTCTTCTTGATGGGCGATATGAAGGACTCGAACGCGCGTGTGGTGATGGCGAAACCATTGGGAACCTTGACGCCCTCCAGACGAATCAGCTCGCCGAGAGAGGCGTTCTTGCCGCCTACGAGCGGCAAGTCATCGAGACCGACATCACGGAACCACACGACATTCGGCTGAGACATCGCTTCTTCCCTCGTCTGATGGGTATGGGATGGGAACTCCGGGCGCCGCGCCCGCTCCCCGCTGATTCGCCAGCTTGACACCCGCATTGAAGCACGACCGGACGGCAGCGTCAACGCGCTGCGCCAGCCGCGGGCTGTCGGGCACTGAGCGCGCGCTCAGGACTCCGGTGCGGGGGAATCGGCTGATGTGACGTCGGTCAGGGAGGATGGCTAGGAAGCTGTCAGGACGATGTTCAGGCAGGTGGCAGCAGCAGCTGGTGTAACGCAGAGAGGCCGCCCCCTCAGGGGCGGCCCCTTTGTTGCTGGCGCGGCCGACGAGACCCACTTCAAACGCTCGACTGGACCATCGGCCCGCTGCGTACCGCCTGGCTTAGC
>JALGZG010000265.1 GCA_025782345.1 bacterium
GGGGCGCGTGGAACCGGACAGGCTGCGCGACTGGGAGTGGCCGGCTCTTATCGACACAAGCGGCGGTCTGGGCCGCCGCGGTCGGTAGGAACGACTCATAGACGCTCCGGTACCCGAAGTCAAGGGCCCGACCGGCCCCGACTTGACGTGAGGGCCCGCGAGGCGTATCTTGGGAGTAGTTGCAGTTATGCAACCATCCTCGGGACGGCCTGCGACGCCGGCCAACCGATGGATCTCAGCCGCCCACGTGCACTGGAGCCACCGTGCCCTCTCGCCCGAAGCAGAACCCGTGCGATCTCAAGAAGCTCCTCGAGAGCGGACGTTACGAGGGCGTCATCCTCGACAGTATCGCCGACGGGGTCTTCGCCGTCGACACCGACTGGAAGATCTGCTCCTTCAACCGCGCCGCGGAGGAGATCACCGGCATTCCCCGCGATGAGGCGATGGGCAGGCAGTGCTCCGATGTCTTCCGCGCCAGCATCTGTGAGTCCGCCTGTGCTCTGAGAGAGACAATGAAGACGGGCAGGCCCATCATCAACCGCGCCATCTACATCGTCCGCTCCGACGGAACCCGCATTCCCATCACCATCTCGACCGCCCTCCTCAAGGACGACAGCGGGCGCACTATTGGAGGTGTCGAGACCTTCCGTGACCTCAGCGTTGAGGAAGAGCTGCGCCGCGAGCTGGCCGGGCGCCACACGTTCGAGGACATGGTCAGCACGAACACAGAGGTCCTCCGCATCTTCGAGATCCTCCCGGACATCGCCGAGAGCGAAAGCACGGTCCTGATCCTGGGAGAGAGCGGAACCGGCAAGGAACTGGTCGCGCGCGCTATCCACAACATGAGCCCACGCGCAGAGGGCCCGCTCGTCACCGTCAACTGCGCCGCCATCCCGGATACGCTGCTCGAGTCGGAGCTCTTCGGCCACAAGGCCGGTTCGTTCACGGATGCCAGGAAAGACAGGATGGGTCGCTTCGCCCTGGCGGAAGGCGGCACGATATTCCTCGATGAGATCGGAGACGTCTCTCCCGCGTTGCAGGCTCGCCTGCTCCGGGTCCTCCAGGACGGCACCTACGAGCCCATCGGCGCCACCAGGACCGAGAAGGCCGACGTCCGCGTCGTCGCCGCAACCAATCGCGACCTCGACGAGATGGTCGCAACCGGGGAGTTCCGCAGCGACCTCTTCTATCGCATCAACGTCATCGCCGTCGACCTTCCACCGCTCCGCGACCGCCGGGAGGACATCCCCCTCCTGGTGGATCACTTCGTCGAGCGATACAACCGTCTCAAGCGGAAGGACCTATCCGGGGTCTCCCCGGATGTCCTCGAACTCCTCATGAGCCATGACTACCCCGGCAATATCCGAGAGCTCGAGAACATCATCGAGCACGCGTTCGTCATGTGCCGCTCGGGAACCATAAGGAAGCGCCACCTGCCGTCTCACCTCCTTCCTGCGCCTCTGCCCACCGGCGACACACCCAGATCCCTCCCCGAAGCCGAGCGCGCGTTCCTGCTATCCGTCCTGGAGCGGAACCGTTGGAACCGCGCCGCCAGCGCCCGCGAGCTCGGCATTCACAAGACGACCCTCTGGCGCAAGATGAAGCGCCTGGAGATCGTCCCGCCCCCCAAACGCTCCAGCTCCTGAAGCCTCCCGGCACAGATCGAGGCGTCCCATCACATCACGGGACTCTGGTCGCGGCATGGTTGCACGACTGCACCCTCAGGTCTCATATGGTTGCAGCCCTGCACCGCTAAGGCCTGTCTTCACAGCGCACCGCGCTCCTCGGCGCTCTTCTAACTTCACGCACAGCATGATGTTACACGCCACACACCAGACCGCCTCGTTCTGGCACGCCCGATGCTTTAGTGAGACATCATGAGAGTCGGAATCCCCATATGGAACGGTAGGGTATCACCCGTCCTCGACACCGCTGAGCGGGTCGTCGTTGTCGACACCGACGCCGAGGCGGGCGACGTGCGCGAGGAAGTGGCGCTGCAACCCCGTCGTCTCCCACTCAGGGCCGCGCGTATCGCCGAGCTGCGCCTGGATCTCCTCGTGTGCGGGGCCGTGTCCCGGCCCCTTGCCGAGATGCTCGCCGCGGCAGGTGTCCGGGTCGAGCCCTGGATCGCGGGCGACGTCGAGGACGTGCTCGGGGCGCTCACGACCGGCCAGCTCGACCGGCCGCGCTACAGGATGCCCGGGTGCTGCGGGGGACGTGGACCGGGTAGAGGGAGAGGAAGAGCTCACAGAGGACGCACCGGCGTCCAGAGGAGGAACGGATGAAGATTGCCGTAACCGCACAGGGTGGAGAGCTCACAAGCGAGCTCGACCCGCGATTCGGTCGCGCGAAGTGGTTCGTTATCTTCGACACCGAGACGGGCGAGCATGAGGGGATGGACAACTCGGCGGGGCTCAACGCCCCCTCGGGTGCTGGGATCGCCACGGGACAGAAGATCGTCGAGTCCGGGGCGACGACCGTCATCACGGGGCACTGCGGACCCAACGCTGAGAGAGTTCTGACCCAAGCGGGCATACGAATCGTGGAGAGAACCGGCGGCACGGTGGCCGAGGCCATCGAGGCCTTCAAGAAGGAAGAACTGTAGTCGAAGACGGCCGCATGGCGGTCGTCGGCATGAGAACGGGCGAAGGAACGCCCTTAAGGAGGCAGATCGAAATGCCACGCGGAGACAGAAGTGGACCCGGCGGAGCCGGGCCGATGACAGGAAGAGGACTTGGGTACTGCGCGGGCTACCCCGCGCCAGGCTACGCGGCAGGTGGATATGGTGGATATGGAAGAGGAGCAGGTGGATACGGCGGTGGTGGATACGGTGGCGGTCGAGGTTTCCGACACCGCTACTACGCCACGGGCGTGCCCGGGTGGGGTCGCGCTGGATACGCGCCGGCCTACGGGCCGCCTGTCGGCTACGCACCACCCGCCGGCTACGCACCACCGTTTGCTCCCGCACCCAGAGATGAAGCGGCCGCCCTCAAAGCGGAGACCGAGTATCTTGCGGCCGCACTCGAGGAGACCAAGTCGCGTCTGGCCGCGCTTGAGTCAGACAAGGACGAGTAGGAACAGATGGGGAGGCTCCGTGAGGGAGCCTCCCCGCCGGTCTTAGGGAGAACTCACACGGAATGAAGCTAGCCATCGCCAGCGGCAAGGGCGGCACCGGGAAGACAACCGTTGCTACCTGCCTGGCTTCTCTGCTTGCTGAGGCGGGAGAGAAGGTCGCCTACATCGACTGCGACGCCGAAGAACCGAACGGTCATCTAATCCTCCAGCCGACCATCGAGCGCACCAGACCAGTCGAGGTGCCCGTGGTCGAGATCGACGAGAAGAAGTGCACGGGCTGTGGCGAGTGCTGCAGGGCCTGTCAGTTCCACGCACTCGCGTGCATCAACAACTCGGTCACGACGTTCCCGCAGCTGTGTCACGCCTGCGGCGCGTGCTCTCTCGTCTGCCCTGTAGACGCTATCATCGAGGTGCCACAGAAGAGGGGAATCATCCGCGAGGGACGCGTCGGCGACGTCTCCTTCATCGGGGGCGAGATGTCCGTCGGCGAGGAATCCGTGACGCCCATCGTCCGCGCCCTCAAGGCAGCGGTGCCGACTGACGGGATCTCGATTCTCGACGCTCCCCCGGGGACTGCTTGCCCGGCCGTGGAGACCATGCGCGGCACGGACAGAGTCATTCTCGTCACAGAACCGACACCCTTCGGACTTCACGATCTCAAGCTGGCCGTTGCGACGGCGAGGGCACTGGGCCTCCCCGCCGGTGTTGTCATCAACCGATGTGACATAGGGACCTCCGACACGTTGGACTACTGTCGGAAAGAGGGCCTGGAGGTCTTGCTCGAGATCCCAAACGACCGCGCGGTCGCCGTGGCCTACTCGACCGGGGCCCTTCCAACGGAAGTCGTCCCGGGATTCCGGGAGACGATGCTCGCTCTCGTCGACACCGTGGTCGGATGGACCAGGGAGCTTTCAAACACATGAAAGAACTGGTAGTGCTGAGCGGGAAGGGGGGCACGGGCAAGACGAGTATCGTCGCGTCCTTCGCCGCTCTCTGCGATGACAAGGTCGTCGCCGATTGCGATGTCGATGCGGCCGACCTCCACCTCGTGCTGAGCCCGAGGATGACGAACTGGAAGGCCTTCCACGGCAACAAGCTGGCCATCATTGACCAGGGCGGCTGCACGAGCTGCGGAAGGTGCGCGGATGTGTGTCGCTTCGACGCGATCATCCAGGAGAGCGACCCAGCCGATCCCACCAGAACGAAGTACTCGGTGGACCCACTGGCGTGCGAGGGGTGCGGCGCATGCGTCATCGCATGCCCGACCGACACCATACGTCTGGAGGACGCGATGACCGGCGAATGGGCCGTCTCGGAATCCAGACTGGGCCCACTGGTTCACGCCCGCCTGGGCATAGGGCAGGAGAGCTCGGGGAAACTCGTCACCATGGTCAGATCTCAGGCGGCCGTAGTGGCCAGGGAACGGGGTGTTGCACTGTCACTCATAGACGGCTCTCCCGGCATAGGCTGTCCCGTGATAGCATCTCTCACGGGAGCCGACCTAGCACTCGTGGTCACAGAACCCACGGTGTCCGGGCTGCACGACCTGGAACGGGTCGCCGGCGTGGCGAAGAAGCTGGGTGTCCCCGTTACCGTAACCATTAACAAACATGACATAAATCTGGATGCCGCGGCGCGCATCGAAGAGTGGTGCATAAGCTCGGGCATCTCGGTCGCCCCCCGCATTCCTTACGACGACGACGTCACGGCGGCGCAGGTCAACGGCCTCTCAGTAGTGGAGCATTCCGACGGCCCCGCCGCAACCGCGATCAGGGACGTGTGGAGCAACGTCAGCGCAACGCTCGGCCTCTGATGCGCAGGAGCGCGAATCGAGCAGCGCGGGCAGACACGGGCTAACGCCCCAACAGGAGGACCGCATGGGAGGAAGTGACGACAGGAAGAAAACGAAGGCGACACCCGACGCGGGAGTCGAGGCCGAGGCGACCGCGAAGCACCAGCCGGCCGAAGACGAGGAGCTGAACCGGAAGCTCTCACACATCAAGCACAAGGTTCTCGTCCTCTCCGGGAAGGGCGGCGTCGGGAAGAGTTCCGTGGCCGCCGTCCTCGCCGTCGATCTGGCCAAGCGCGGCAGGCGCGTGGCCGTGCTCGACATTGACATCCACGGCCCGAGCATCCCACGACTGCTCGGAGTGGAGGGAGAGCGTGTGGTCGGCACGGGGGGATCGATTCACCCGGTCGTCTCGTCAACCGGCGTCAGCGTGATGTCGATGGGGTTGCTTCTCCAGGGCCGCGACGAGGCAGTCATATGGAGGGGCCCGTTGAAGTACGGGGTCATCAAGCAGTTCCTGCGCGACGTCGAGTGGGGAGAGCTCGACTACCTGATCGTCGACAGCCCCCCCGGAACCGGGGACGAGCCGCTCTCGGTGGCACAGCTCATCAAGGGAGTGGACGGCGCCCTCATAGTGACGACACCACAGACCTTGTCCACGAACGACGTCCGGCGGTCGATAGGGTTCTCGAGACAGCTCGATCTCCCCATACTGGGCGTCATAGAGAATATGAGCGGTTTCGTGTGCCCTGGCTGCGGGACGAAGGTAGACCTGTTCGGCTCCGGAGGCGGAGCCTCGATGGCAGAGGATATGGGCGTCCCGTTCCTGGGCAGCATACCGATAGACCCGGAGCTCGTGAAGGCGTGCGACGCGGGATCCCTCGGCCCGTTCCTTGCGGGCGGAACCCCCGGCGCGACAGCGTTCGCTGCGGCGGTCGCCAAGGTCATCGCCAGCATCGAGGGTGGATCCAACGAGGAGACGAAGATGCACTCAGAGCCAGCAGGACACCAGGCGGGAGCGGCGCCGAACGCGGACACAGCGGACACGCGAGCTGGTAAGGGGCAGAGGATAGCCGTGCCGGTCACCGGCGGGAAGCTCTCCGCACACTTCGGGCACTGCGAGGAGTTCGTCATCTTCTCGCCTAAGGAAACATCCGGCGCGACAACAGTGGAAGCCGAGGTGGTGGAGGTCCTTGAGGCGCCGCCACACCAGCCCGGGCTTCTTCCCGCGTGGCTGCACGAACGTGGCGTGAACATGGTGATAGCCGGTGGAATAGGCAGCAGGGCCCAGGAGTTGTTCAGTCAGGCGGGTATCGAGGTCATGGTCGGTGCGGCCAGTACCGACCCGAAGGAGATCGTGCAGTCCTATCTCGACGGCACCCTGATGGCCGGCCAGAACGCGTGCGATCACTAGCGGTCGAGATGTTTGTGATCTACAGGGTTGCGCCGGGCGGTTCCGGCGCAACTCAGATTGAACCAGACCGCGGGCGTGCGAAGCACGCCCGCGGTCTCTGTTACTCTTCCACGATCACGGCCGTCCCGTAGGCCAGAAGCTCGGCCGCACCCTGCATCATGCTCGCGGTGGTGAATCTCAGGCCCACGACAGCGTTGGCGCCCAGGGCCTCCGCCTCCTCGAGTAAGCGGTCGAGACTCTGCTCGCGGGACTCCGCGACCATCTTCGTGTACTCGGATATCTCCCCGCCCACCAGCCCCTTGAGACCAGCAAGGATGTCCTTGCCCACGTGGCGCGCCCGGATGGTATTGCCCTTGACCAGGCCGAGCGTCTTCACCACGCGCTTCCCCGGAATACTATCGGTGGTCACGACAATCATCGCTCGACCCCCTTGTACCGTTCGGTCTTGCTCACATTGACTCTCTCGCGAACGACGCTGATGAGCAGCATCAGCACGCCAACTACGGGCAGCGCGATCAGGAACTTCGTCATGCTGCCGATGGTGGGGTCGGTGATGAATAGAAAGACCCCATAGGCGACCCAGATCAGCGCCCCGATGACAACGAGACCCCAGCCCGCGCCGCGCTCGATCTTCGCGTAGACACTCGGCCAGTACTTCATCATATCCTCCTGAGACGGCTTTGGCAGTTCGATCTCGCCGACGAGTTCGGAGAGCGTCGAAAGCTCGTCGAACTCGCGTCTACAGTCGGCGCACTCGGCCAGGTGCGACTCGAGTTCCGCGCGATCCTCCGCGCCGATCTCACCGTCGAGGCTGGCCATCATCAGCTCTTTGAATCGTCCGCACGCCATCATCGTCCTCCCCGCCCGTCACGGACATCGTCCCCGAACGCCGAGCCGCTGCCCTCGGTCACATATCGCGTGAGCCTGGCCTTCAGCGCCTGGCGCGCCGCGTAGAGCCTCGACATCACGGTCCCGATGGGACACCCGAGCACTCCCGCCATCTCCTTGTAAGAGAGCAGCTCGTAGTGCCTGAGCAGCAGTATCTCCTTGTGGACCGGCGCCAGATTGTCGATCTCCGCGCGCACGAGCGCTCTCATCTCTTTGAGCTCGAGGGTCGCCGACGGGCTCGGCGCGCCGTCAACGACGTCGAACCCGTGCTCTTGTGCCGCGTCGAGCGAACTCTCTTTCCTGGTCTTCCTCCTGCGAAGGAAGTTGAAGCACGTGTTCCTGAGAACGGCGTAGAACCACGGATAGAAATCACAGTCGTCCTTAAACGTACGCATCGCCTTGAACGCTTTTACGAAGGCGTCCTGCGACAGGTCCATCGCGTCGTCGGGATTGCCGACGAATCCGAGGGCGATCATGTAGGCCCTCTCCTTGTAGCGCTCGACCAGTTCGCCGAACGCTTCGATGTTCCCACGCTTGGCCTTCGACGTAAGCTCGGCATCTCCTATCTCATGCCCCGCCTGCAAGGCTTGCCCAACGTCGTGCACCATCAAGACTCCCCCAGAACGACGCCGTCCAGAGATAGATACAAGGAAGGGCGCCACGTATTCATCCACGTGAAAATACGCACGGGCCGCGTTCAGCCCGCGCGTATACAGTGAACCACACTCACGTCAGAAAGGCCACTAGAAGCACACATCGACTTGGAAATCGACGCTGCGCCCGGCGATAACGAAGGGGCCGCGCCGGCGGAACTCCGGCGCGGCCCCGCTGTATCTTCTCTCTCGTGTCTACTTCACCAACTCGGTGACCATGCTGTACTCGCGGCTGACGGGGATGGTCATCTCGCCGCTGGGGCCGTTCACCACAATGGTGCCGTCCGCCGTGCCCTCCGTGACATCGCGTACAAGAGTACCCTCCTTGTACGCGAAGTACCACGTGCCGCTCCCGTCCATGTCCGACTGCATCGTCCATTCGGCTCCCTGCTGGATGCCGTCGCCCTCGATGGTACCAGTGAGGACGGCCGCTATCTTCGCGCATTCGAGGCCCTCGACCGTCTCGAAACCCTCGAGCGTGTTGACGGCGTGCACCGTGATGACAACGTCGCCCTCGTCGCTCTGCTCCGAGACCTCCACCGTGGTGGGCCACGTATCGCCGATCGTGATCGGGCCCTCGGGCAGGTCAGGGAATATCACGCTGAAGCCCGTAATGACGCTCTTCGGACCTTGGGGTCCGACGGTGTACTCCAGAACGTCGGGGTCGGGCAATCCTCCCTCGACTCCCAGCCTCGAGAGCGTCATGTCGAAACTCTCGCCCACAACGTTCTCCGTATCCGCCTCGATCTCGCCCTGGGGGCTCGAGGCCGTTACGGTGAGGCCATCGATGGTAATGCTCAGAGCGTGATCGCCGTCCTTCGTACCCTTCGGCTCTACGGAGAACGAGAGTATCTCGGTTGACACAATAGGTACCGACTGGCCCTGGATCTCCATCGTCTGGACGAAATCGCTCGTGAACCTGTAGGACGTGACAGCACCTTCGGACATCCGGTACTCCAGAATGAGCCCGGTGTCCAGGTCTCCCCACGCGCACGCGCCGGTCTTCGCCGCACAGCCCGTGAGAACGACGGTCGCAGCGGCAACGGCCACGGCACACAGCGCCACGCCAAGAGTCTTCTTCAGATACATCACTCCCCCCTTCAGGTGAACGCTCGACACAGCCGGCCCCTCATGTAAGTAGTTCGCGTGAACCGCGGAGGATATTCGTACGCCTTCGCGCCTCGCGCAGCCTCAGGCTCCATACCTCTCTCTGAGCCGCGGGAGCCTGAATACCAGCCCCGAGCACATCGTGAAGAGTGCAACCGCTCCCAGGATCGCGGCGAGGCGAATCCATGACTGCCCGGCGGCTTCGCGGCCCGACGCCAGTATCACGGTCGTTAAGTGCGCCGCCAGGAAGAGGGTGCTGATGAGTACGGGGGTCAGACGGAGTGCGTTCATGCGGTCCTCCTGACGTGGCGGTCGCGGACGATGCCCCTGGGCAACATGTTTAGGATCCCACGCGTCCCGGTGTAGCAGACGGGCCGCCCCACGTCCATCTACGTCTTCCGCTCTTTCTTCTTCGCTGCCGGGAAGAGGACGTTGTTGAGTATCAGGCGATAGCCGGGGGAGTTCTTGTGCAGGGAGAGGATCGTGGGTGGGTCACCCACCAGGTGGCGGTAGTCCTCGGGGTCGTGTCCGCCC
>JALGZG010000145.1 GCA_025782345.1 bacterium
CTTCCGAGCATGTGGCTTTCCGGGATCATCTGGGACCCCCAGAATCCCGTTGTGATGATAGATGGATTGGATCTCCACGTCGGCGATCGAATCAAGGGAGCAAGGGTCGTGGAGATCAGGAGCGACAGCGTTGTGCTGTCGTATGCGTCGAAGCAATACGTACTGACCGTCGACTAGGAGGTTTGACATGATGGTCCGGGAATCGACACACAAGGCGTACCGCTTCTTCACGATCATCGCGGTGGTCGCCGCCCTGCTGATTGTCACGTGCTCGGCCGCGTGGTCGCAGAGCGGGACGACGAGTGCGGGGTCGGAGCGGGGAGCGAGGCTCTCACTGAACCTGACGAGCGTGACGCTGGGCAGCGTGCTCAAGGTCATGACGCAGAAGACCGGTATCAACTTCCTCATCGGAAGCGACCTGACCGGGAAGACGATCAACGTCTACCTTGAGGACGTCCTCGTCGAGGACGCTCTGTCTGCGATCATGAAGGCCAACGGCCTGTGGTACACGCGCCAGAAGGGCACGAACATCTACGTCATCATGGAGTCGCCCGACGGCCCGCCCGTGGCGACCGTGACCGACGTCTTCCACACGGACTACGCTGACGCCATCATGCTGAAGCCCACGATCGAGGCCGTGCTGACCGAGGTCGGCACCGTCGTCGTGGACCAGCGGACAAACGCGATCGTCGTGTCCGATATCCCCGAGAACATGTCGACAATCGAGTCGATCGTGCGGGAGCTCGACCACCCCACGGGACAGGTTCTCATCGAGGCGCAGATCATTGAGGTGGCCGACCAGGCCAATCTCGATCTGGGAGTCGAGTGGGGCTACTCTGACTACGACTCCGAAAGCGGCGCGTCGTTTGGCGGCGGGTTCAACTATGTCCACCAGTGGGAGCACGAGAGGGTGCTGAACGATGAGACCGGTCTGTGGGAGACCGTCTCGACCCTGGTGGAGCACAGGGCGATGGAGGGCCTGCTGGACCTCAGCTTCGGCAAGTGGAACTCCTTCCTCGATGGATTCCAGAACATCAGCGCGCGTATCAGAGCGATGGAGCGTGACGGAATCGCCCAGGTGCTTGCCACGCCGCAGATCCTGACCATCGACAACCAGGAAGCGATCATCGCCATCACGTCGCACATCGCGATGGCCAAGAAGACGACCGTCTCGCCCGACGGGTATCTGACCATCGAGCCCCTCTACGGTGACGTGGGCGTCACGCTCAAGGTAACGCCTCACGTCAACAACGACGATTTCGTTACCATGACCATCGAGCCTGAGGTAAGCTCGGCATCGCGGTCGTCTTACTTCCCGGATGAGGCCGTGGACACGAGGAAGCGGACGGCGAAGACGACGGTGATGGCGCGGGATGGTGAGACGATCGTCATCGGTGGTCTCGTCAGGAAGGACATCAACGAGACTCACTTCAAGGTGCCGCTCCTCGGCGACATCCCGCTGCTCGGGCGTCTCTTCCGCAAGAGCGTCGAGAGCGAGGTAGACTCAGAGGTCATGGTGTTTCTCACTCCGAGGATTCTTGGTCCGGAGGCGCTCAAGCGGATCACTGAGCGCAAGACCGAGAGACTCAAGGAGATAACGAAGTAGGGGGGGAAGTAGTTGACGGAAGCGGCTCTGTTTATCATCGGATCAATGCTCGGGAGCTTCTTCAACGTAGTGATCTATCGGGTGCCGCGCGGCGGATCGATCATCAGGCCTCCATCGGCCTGTCCCGCCTGCGGCACCCGCCTTCATGCGCGGGACAACATCCCCGTGCTGGGTTACCTGCTGCTGCGTGGTAAGTGCAGGTACTGCGCGGCGCCCATCTCTCCACGGTACCCGGTAGTCGAGGTGCTGTCAGGTGTCCTGCCCGTGCTTCTGTTCATGCGATTCGGCCTGACCGTCCACTTCTTCGTCTACTGGCTGCTCTCGTGTGTGCTCCTTGTGCTCTCCTTCGTTGACCTGGACCTCCGTATCATTCCCGACAGGGTGACTCTGCCCGGCATCGTGGTCGGGATCATCGTCGCTCCGCTGGTCGGGCTCGTGGGATTCTGGGGCTCGCTTCTGGGTGTCGTGGTCGGTGGCGGGGCGCTCTATCTGATAGGAGTGCTGGGCGAGCTGTTCCTGAAGAAGGAGAGCATGGGTGGGGGAGACGTCAAGCTCGCGGCCATGCTCGGTGCGTTCATGGGCTGGAAGCTGGTTCTGGTTTCGCTCTTCGTCGCCTTCTTCATCGGCGCTGTCGTGGGCGTAGTGGTGATGGCGCGCAAGCCGAAGAGCTGGGACAGCAGTCTGCCGTTCGGACCCTTCATCGCCCTCGGCGCCGTGCTGGCGCTGGTCTGGGGTGAGTCGGCGCTGGCGTGGTACTCGTCGCTCTTGGGGTAGGACGCGGGGGAGGATGCAGTCTCACCCGATTGTAATCCCTGCGCCATTCCTCGACCAGGATCTTCGCCTCCCACACGCTCGTGAATACCTCCGGGTTCAGAAGTTCGTCCCTGAGCTTCCCATTGAACGACTCGTTGTAGCCGTTCTCCCACGGACTCCCAGGCTCGATGAAGAGCGGCTGTACTCGTCGATCACCGTCAGCAGTCTCAGGGGCTGGCCGCCGTACTCCCTCCGCCACCGGTAGTACGTGTGCTCGCTGATTCCGAGCTCCCGGCAGGCGGCCCCTACCGTTGCCCCCTTCGACAACAGAACCTCTGCCTCTCGAAGCAGATCGCGTTCGTCCTCCGTCAGGCCGAAGCCGGCACGCCTGTCGGCGAGATCTGCCGCAAGCGCCAGATCTCCGAGACGACGTTCTACCGCTGGAAGAAGCGGTATGGGAGTCTCGGGACGCCGGAGATTCGTGAGCTTCGTCAGCTGCGGGATGAGAACCGGAAGCTTAAGCAGCTTGCTGTACAGGTCCCATCGAACACCGCAGGACGCCTTGAGGCGACGGCTGTGAGAGCTGGCCTCGGTCCGGACGAGCTACGGGTACCGCCGCCTGCACGTGTTGTTGCGTCGCGAAGGATGGCCGATCAACGCGAAGCGGGTCTACCGGTTGTATGTTGAGGAAGGACTGGGGCTTAGGAGAAAGAAGCCGAAGCGGCGTCGCGCCGCGGTCGCCCGTGCGACCCGGCAGAAGGCAGCACGACCGAACGAGCGGTGGGCGATGGATTTCATGCATGACGAGCTCATGGACGGGCGGAGGATGCGCGTGCTGACGGTCATCGATGTGTTCACTCGGGAGTGCCTGGTCCTCGAAGCTCGGAGGAGGTTCCGAGGAACAGATGTCGCAATGATCCTCGGCGATCTGATCGAACGACATGGGACGCCGGAGACGATCCAGTGCGACCAGGGGACCGAGTTCACGTCGATGGCGATGGATCACTGGGCGTACTGGAACACGGTCGGGCTGGACTTCAGTCGTCCGGGGACACCGGGCGACAATGCGCGGAACGAGGCGTTCAACGGCACGGTCAGACGTGAGTGCTTATCGCAACACTACTTTTGGGATATCAGCGAGGCCACGGTCGTGCTGGACTCGTGGAGGAACGAACAACGACCGGCCGCACGGCAGCTTAGGTCACATACCTCCAGCCTGGTTCAAGGCTGGCTGGAGTACCAAAGACGGCCCGGTAGGGGCTGCAAAATGTCGCTAGGTCTGGACTAGGGTTGGGGGCAAGAGCCTCCGGCCGGAGTCCAACTCTCCAACTGGATCGGCTCCAGGGGGTCAGGTCGCGAGCGATGCGCGGCCGGTCACCCATCTGCGAATAATGCGTGTTGGAGGATAGGGGTCACGTCCTTCCATCCGTGTGAGAGGCGGGCGGGGGGCAGAGTGAGAGGACAAGGAGAAGGCCCGGCGGGTGTCCGCCGGGCCTCGTTGCTGTCAG
>JALGZG010000394.1 GCA_025782345.1 bacterium
CGGTCGTAGGTCCGCTCGGCGGCCTCACTGAAGTAGCACGCCGGAAGCTCTCCGAGCCTCTTGTGGTAGGCTATGCACTCGCAGCAGATGCCCTTGCGGCTGCAGGGCTCGTAGGTGCAGTTGCAGCGGGCCAGATTGGCCTCGCGGCTGGGGCAGTCCTTCCCCATCGGCTCCTCCCCCGGGTCCGGCCCGTGAGATCCCGATCCGGGCCAGAAATGGAACACCCGGCGGGGGTTGTCCGCCGGGCGTTCGGTGATCACGGTCTCTCGCTACACGATCTTCGTCCTGTGGCGGTCCTTGAGCTCGCCCGTCTTGCCCTTGTTCCACCCGCTCGTACGGGAGAAATAGCCCGTGACCCTCGTTATGTGGTCCACGTCCTTTCCCTGCGAGCAGGAGGCGGTAATGGCCTCGAGCGTGTTCGTGTCGACCGCTTCGAACGTTGCGTGAGTCAGCGTCTCGAACCTGTCGTTCCGGATGACGATGCCTTTGTCGTCGAGCTGGTAGTCCCAACCGTCCTGCGTGTCGATCCAGCCCTTCAACTCCTCCATCTTCATCGTTACCTCCTAGCGCTGTCTCACCCCGGTGTGAAAACCCTCGTATTCGTTAGTCTACCTGCTCGGCCTGGGTCGCCTTGTTCAGATCCGACATCAGCGCCTCGACGTCGATCCCGTGCGCCGCCGCGCCCTCGGCGATCGACTCGAACGCCGCCACCGCGCAACCGATGCAGTGGAGCCCGTGCTGCATGAAGACCGGCACGGTCTCCGGGTGGCTCTTCACCACGTCACCGATGGGCATTTCCTTCGTGAGGACCATCTCCGCCATGTGGCTCTCCTGTTGTGGTCGTCTGGAGTGGTGCTTCCATCACGGCATAATAACCTGACCCCTCCCCCGCTTCAAGCGGGAAGTTGCGCTCATCCCGTGAATTCTCCCGCGGCCAGCCTGCGTCTCAGTCTGGCCGCCACGACCCGCTCGGCCACCCAGGCGAGCCCCCAGAGGGCAAACACAATGGGCCCCGTGGCCGCCGGTCTGTTCTGCACGACAAGCTGGATCGCTATCAGGAGCGGGACCATCGTGGTGCCCAGGATCATGAAGAATCCTATCTGGCGCGCCTGTCTCGTCCTTTCCACCTCCTGTGAGAGTGGCATGTGCGGAGACGCGAGAGACAGGACGGCGAAGGCGGTCAGACACATCGGGAACACCATAAGGACGAAGGTCGCGGCCCCGAGAACGGGCATCGCGAGGCTCAGGAGCACGAACAGCAGCAGGAAGAACGGGACGAGGTAACGCCAGATCACGAGCCTGCGAGCGCCCCGCAGCACTCCCGAGGGGTCCCTGAGGGGGGCCGCGTAGAAGAGCCAGCTGGCCTTCCACTGCTCGGTCTGCGTCATGGCGGTCGCGAAGAACAGAGACACGAAGATGCAGTACAGCCCCATTATCTCCTGGAGCGCGACCGGGCTTCCGTCCATCGACCGGACGAACGGGCTGTGCAGGTCGTGGCGGATGAGCGCCGTGAGGTAGACGGCGAGCGGCAGACCGAACGCCGGATAGACCCTGGAGCGGAGCTTCCGGTCGCGCCGCATGTAGGCGTCCATGAGGACATATCCGGCGCGCTCCGCGCCTGTCCCGAGTGACGCGAGCCCGAGTCTGAAGAAGGGGCGCCTTCTCACGCGCCCGCCGGTGTGCTCCTCGGCTTCGACCGAGGACGTCATCAGCTCGGATATCTTCCGCGAGTAATCGAGCGATATCGTGTTCATCGCCGCCGCTATCACGAGAGCGGAGCCTGCCGCCGCCATCAGGATCAGGTAGACGTCCTGGCGGCTGCCCGTTCCCGCCAGCAGCTCGACCGACCCGGCGAACCAGGCGGGCGGTGCGGCGTAGACCCAGGCGCCGCGGTTGAGCGAGAGCAGCATCGGATCGTCCTCGATCATCCTCGGCAGCAGGAAGTACGCGAGAACGAGCACCAGTGTGACGCCCGAGTGCACGTAGGTCATGATGTTGGTGAAGCGCTGGTGGCTGACGACTCTCAGTGTGCCCGTGTAGATGAGCACCACCACCGCGGCCGTCGCCAGACACGCGACGATGCCGCCCAGAACGTGGAAGAGACCGAAGAGGAAACCCGGCTCGAGGGAGAGGCTGCCGACGATCGCCGCGGGCAGGGTCAGCGCCAGCGCGATGGGAGTGACGTAGAACAGCATGTTGCCGAGCTTCGCCCAGAAGTACGTGCGCGAAGAGACGGGCCTGTGAGCGAGTATGTGGAAGTCGTCCGGATGGGCGACGATCGTGACGTACTCCATGATGACCGCGAGGGCCGTCATGAACATCGCGGCGCTCATCGTGAAGAGCGAGTAGACGAAGACGTCACCGTGTGGGCGGAGGCCGACGGCCATCAGGACGCCCATCACGGTGTACGTGACGAGAGCGATAGCGAAGGGCGGGACCTTCCCGCGCCCCCTCCCTCCGCGGGAGGTTCTGAGATCGAGCTTGATGCCCGCGACCAGAAGCGCCCGGAGCTGCCGCCAGTCGACGATGTTCTCACCTGCCGCGTGTCTTCCCGGGCCCTCGCTGTTCAATACCTACTCCCTCTTCACGCCGGTGACGCTCTCGGAGAATGCCCGGACGATGTCGGGAAGGTCACCGGTGGAGGTCAGTTCGCTGAATACCCCCTCGAGCGAGGCCGCACTCGTCAGGTCCTTGAGCTCCTCCACGTTTCCGTCCGCGATGATGCGCCCGTTGTTGAGGATGACGATCCTGTCGCAGACCTTCTCGACGACCTCGAGGACGTGTGAGCAGTAGAACACGGTCTTGCCCTGCGAGGCCAGCTCTCGCAGCAGCTCCTTCAGGACCAGCGCGGTGTTCGCGTCGAGCCCGGACAGCGG
>JALGZG010000018.1 GCA_025782345.1 bacterium
CGCGTCGTCCCGAGCCCCCATCGACTCGTAGATGAGGCCGGAGAGGTAGCGGATGAACCCGTCCTCCTGGTAGCGCCCGTCGTCCTCGTAGCGCGCGTCGAGCTTCCGGAACACCTCGTCGAGCCGTCTGCACTCGACCAGCGCGCCCTGAAGATCGTCCATCTCGAGGTAGTTCAGCGCCATGTAGTAATGGAGGTATGCGCGCTCGTAGTCCTCGCCCGAGTAGGCCTTGACCGTCTCGTTGAACGTGTAGTCCGTCAGCGTCTCCGTGACGCTCCAGGGCTCGAGCTCGTCCGACACGGCGGCCGCCACCTCGAACTCGCGGTTGCTGGCCTCGAAGTCACCCGCCAGGTGCAGCAGGTGCCCGCGCTGCGCGTGGTAGAGGAAGCGGTCCTTGTCAGACTCGGCGAGCTTCGTTTCATCGATGGCGACGACAGCCGCGGCTGGGTCCCCACGGTACATGAGTTCCAGTGGCTCACAGAGCACCCGCGCGTGCTGAGAACAACCCACCAGCGCACACACCGACACGAGCGCTACCAGAACCACGGCTCTCGTAGGGATGCCTCGCAATTTCACTCCTAGAACCTGACCTTCGAGCCCTCAACAAGGTGCTTCCGCTCGGCGGTTCCGATCCAGACCTTCTCCCAGTTCCTGAGGTCTGTCAGCGACAGGTCAACCTTGTAGTAGACGATGGCACTCTGGCCCTGCTGGTCGACGATCGAGTTGACGACCCCGAGCATCATGAAGTCGGCCCCGGAGACGCCATGGTCAACGTCATCGGAGACGCCGCCGCCCTCCGCCATCCCGCGCTGCCACTCCACCTCGCTCATCAGGTCCTCGCGCACCGCTTCATCAGCAACGAACCGCACCACGCCGGAGTTGATGATGACCCGCTGCAGCTCGTTCATGAAAACGTCTGTGCTGATGTGCTCGCTGGTGTTGTTCTCTATGTCCGCGATGAGGATTCGCGGCCTCTCGTCGCCATGCTGCCCCCTGAACTCCGGCAGCCACGCGCTGCCGAGGCACTCGGGGACCAGGTCTTCGGCAACTGCGCGCGCGTCGGAGTCGTTCCAGCGCCCGGTGATGTAGCCTTCCGTGCGCGGGTCGACGTTCTCGACCTTGGTGCCGCCGCATCCCGCGAGCACGGCCACTGCCAGCGTGCACACGACCGCGGCGAGCGCCAGCCTCCTGAACAGATTCGAACACACCATCGTCGTCCTCCTTCCGAGTGAATCGCGGGGTTCAACGTCCCGCGTGATACCTACCAGCCGTCACGCCTCGTGTCGCCCGCGGCGTCTCCAAGCAACCGCCCGTTCGCCACCATCAGCGCGAGCAGATTGAACGACACCTGAAACATCCACGTCAACAACATGTTCTCGGAACTCGTCAGGTAACCCTGAGCGATGCAGTGCGCCGGGACGAACAGCAACGGCGTTCACAGAAGCGCCGCCGCGTACGGGCGTCTCCGCCCTCATGGAGCGCCCGCACCTCCGTACCGCTCCCGCCACTCGTCCTCCAGTATGCTCATCATCACGAAGTCGTGGAAAGCGCCGTCGCGGAAGTAGCCGTCGCGCTGGACACCCTCCTCGCGGAATCCGAGCTTCTTCCAGAACGAGAGCGCCGCCTCATTGAACCCGACCACGCCGATCGCCACCCTGTGCAGCCCGAGGTAGTTGAATGCGAAGTCGAGCAGAAGCCGTCCGGCCTCGCTGCCGTGGCCCTTCCCTCTCTCTTCCTTCTCACCGACAATGACGGTCATGTCCGTGGTGCGCCACTCGGGGGACAAACGGAGCAGCCCGGCCTCACCAACGACGCGGTCGTCACTATCGGCGACTATGACATACCAGATCCGCGAGGGGTCGCTGTCCACGCGCTCGAACCACTTCCCCGCGTCCTCCTCAGTCATGGGCGCGGTCGCGCCGATCAGTGCGCGCGTCTCGGGATCGTCGAGCCACCTGCGGATGTGCGGAAGGTCATCGCGCGTCAGCCTGCGGAGCGTGGTGCTCTCCCCCATGATGAAGCGCGGTCCCACGCGCTGCCGCTCGTTGTCCGGCATTACTGCGACTCCTCGCTGCGGCCGTCGTTCGTGGACTCGGCGCGGCCGTCGTCCGTGGACTCGCTGCGGCCGTCGTCCGTGGACTCGGCGCCCGTCCGCTCGATGACGTAAACGCCCCCGCAGAACGAGACCTGGCCGTAGCACGCGGCCAGGCCCACCGCCGCCAGCGCCTCGACCGTCTCATCGGCGGCCCAGTAGTACTCGTCCTCGTCCCAGAGGCTGCCCTCCCACGTCTGTCTCTTCTCGTCCCATGTCCCGCTGAAGCGCTTCTCCGCCTCGTCCCGGGCCGCCCTGGTCAGGAAGGAGATGTCTCCCACCACCATGCGTCCCCCTTCGACCAGATGGTCACAGGCGAGCTTCTGCAGCAGTCGGATCTTCGATCGGAGGTCGAACTCGTGGAGGACGTACGCCGAGACCACGCGGTCGAAGTGCCTGTCCACGTCGATCGGCCAGTCGCCCTTGATATCCGCTTTGAGGAGTTCTATCTGCGGGTACTTACGATGCACCTTCGCGAGCATCTTGAGCGAGAAGTCCAGGCCCCAGACGGCGCACCCGAACTTGAGGAGCCGCCCGGACAGATTGCCCGTGCCGATGCCGAGGTCGAGCACGTCCATACCGGCCTCGACACGCGCGCGTTTCGCGATGAGGTCGAGCACCTGCTCATATCCCTCGAACGGAAAGCCCGAGTATCCGTCGACCGATTCATCGTACGACGCGGCCCATTCATCGAACAGCTGCTCTCTTGCCTCGCTCAAGTGCTCGCCCTCCTGCCCGCATGATACGGACAAGAGGGCCGAAATCAAGAGCAAAGAGACGGG
>JALGZG010000380.1 GCA_025782345.1 bacterium
CGAGGCAGGCATGCCGGTCATGGAAGGCAAGGCCATCCTCTTCAAGTATCTGGGCGGCGTCGACGCCTTCCCCATCTGCCTCGACACCAAGGACCCTGACGAGATCATCCAGGCCGTCAAGTGGCTCCAGCCGTCGTTCGGCGGCATCAACCTCGAGGACTTCTCGAAGCCGAAGTGCTTCCGCATCCTCGAGACACTCCGTGAAGAGATGACGATCCCGGTCTGGCACGACGACCAGCAGGGCACCGCGTGCGTCACGCTCGCCGGCCTCGTCAACGCGATCAAGATCGTCGGCAAGGACAAGTTGACCGTCAAGATCGCGATGGTGGGCGCGGGCGCCTCGAACATCGCCATCTCGCGCGTCATGATCGCCGACGGCTTCCCCGCGGAGAACATCGTCATGTGTGACTCCAAGGGCACGCTCAACAAGAAGCGTGACGACTGCAAGAATGACCCCGAGAAGTGGAACATGTGCGAGAGCTCGAACGGCGACCAGATCGAGGGTGGCATCCCCGAGGCGATGAAGGGCGCCGACCCCGAGAAGTGGAACATGTGCGAGAGCTCGAACGGCGACCAGATCGAGGGTGGCATCCCCGAGGCGATGAAGGGCGCCGACATTCTTGTCGCACTGTCGAAGCCGGGTCCCGGCACGATCCTGCCTGCGTGGGTCGCGTCGATGGCGAAGGACTCCATCGTGTTCGCGTGCGCCAACCCGGTGCCGGAGATCTGGCCGTGGGAGGCCAAGGAGGCGGGCGCGCGCATCGTTGCGACCGGCCGTTCCGACTTCCCGAACCAGGTCAACAACTCGCTCGGGTTCCCGGGCATCTTCCGGGGCGTGCTCGACGTGGGCGCCAGCACCATCACCGACGAGATGGCCATCGCGGCCGCCCATGAACTCGCGGCCTGCGCCGAGGACAAAGGCCTGACCGACGAGTACATCACCCCGGGCATGGATGAGTGGGAGGTCTTCCCGCGCGAGGCGGCGGCCGTCGGTATGAAGGCCATCGAGCAGGGTCTCGCCAGGTTCACGATGACCAGGGACGAGCTCTTCGCGAAGAGCAGCGCGATCATCAAGAAGGCGCGCGAGGAGACCATCGTGCTGATGAAGGAAGGTCTCATTGAGATGGGTGAGTAGATCGAAACGTGTGACCGGAAGGAACGGAGACACTCAGACAGGAGATGTGTGTATGGCGAGACGTTTCCAGGCGTTTGCAGTGATCGTCGTCCTGCTTGCCATGTCCGCGACCGCGGTCGCGGACGTGACCACGACGTTCTACGGCTACATCAAGCTGGACGCATCCTACGATTCGGCGATGACCAACGATGGTGACTTCGCTTACATCGTGCTGCCCTACGAGGATGGCGAAAAGGACGACGAGTTCAACATGACGGCCAAGCAGACCAGGTTCGGCGTCAAGTTCGATGGCGGTGGCACGGACGCGGTCGATATGTCCGGCGTCATCGAGTTCGACTTCTACGGCGGTGGAGCCGAGAACAAACCGAACCCGATGCTCAGGAAGGCCTACATGCTGTTCAAGACCTCGGCCGTCGACATCCTGGCGGGTCAGACCTCGGACGTCATCTCTCCGATCGTCCCCACCACGCTGAACTACATTGTTCTGTGGAAGTCGGGCGACATCGGATACCGCAGGCCGCAGATCCGACTGACGAAGGCCGTGGTAGTAGCGGACGACACGAAGCTCAAGTTCGCGGTCAGCGCCAACAGAAGCATGGGCCGCGACAAGAACGGCGGCGAGACGGTCGGCATGCCGTCGTTCCAAGGCCGGGTAGCGGTCGGCACGAAGCTCGTGGGCAGGTACATGGAGATTGGCGTGTCCGGACTGATGGGACGCGAGGAAGCAACTTCCGTTGCCGACACCATGACCTACGAGCTCGACCAGTCGGTCGTGGCGGTGGACGTATCTCTGCCGCTTGGCGACATGGTCACTCTCAAGGGCCAGTACTTCACCGGCAAGAACCTCGGCCAGTACCTCGGTGGCGTCGGGCAGGGCATTGCTGAAGTCCCGGTAGAGGGTGCTGGAAGCACGGAGCTCGTGGAGATCGAGGCCAGCGGATGGTGGGCACAGCTGACGGTCAAGCCGCTCGAGAGCTGGCAGTTCAACGTCGGCGCCGGTTCAGACGATCCAGAGCTCGACGAGGACGACACTGCCGGTAACAACCTGGAGAAGAACACCACCTACTTCGGCAACGTTATCTGGACGGTCACTCCTTCCGCGGCAGTTGGTGTAGAGTACGCAATGATCGAGACCGAGTACATGATCAGAGACGAAGAGGAAACAACCACCGAGTCCTATCAGAACAGCAGGTTGCAGTTGTCGTTCATGTATAAGTTCTAGTGTAGTAGCGGTCCCCTCAATAAGGAGAAGGACATGGCGGAGGAGAAGATGACAGAAGAGAAGAAGAAGGACATTCAGGTTCTGCTGTCCGAGAACCGCGTGTTCGAGCCACCGGCGGACCTGGCTGCGAACAGCAATGTCAAGGCCTGGATGGACAAGCACGGCATCAAGACCCTCGACGAGCTCCTCGAGAAATGCCAGGACATCGAGTGGTTCTGGAAGGAGATGGCCGACGAACTTCTGGACTTCTACAAGCCCTACGACAAGGTCCTCGACTGGGATGCCCCGTGGGCCAAGTGGTTTGTGGGCGGCGAGTACAACATCGTCCACGACGCTCTCGACAAGCACATGAAGACGGCCGTGAAGGACAAGGTCTGCTTTCGGTTCGAGGGCGAGCCCGGCGAGATCAAGGAGTGGACCTACGCGGACATGTACCGCGAGGTCAACAAGCTCGCCAACGCGATGAGAGAGTTGGGCGTAGGCAAGGGCGACAGGGTCGGCCTCTACATGCCGATGCTTGTCGAGCTTCCGATCGCCATGCTCGCGTGCGCCAAGATCGGCGCCATCCATTCGGTCGTCTTCTCGGGCTTCAGCGCGACGGCGCTCGCCGAGAGGCTCAACGACTGCGACACGAAGCTCCTCATCACGTGCGACCACTTCTGGCGCCGCGGCAAGAAGGTCGCTCTGAAGCCGCAGGCCGATGACGCGATGAAGCAGTCGCCGACGGTCAAGCACTGCATCGTCTACAAGCGGATGGGCGACGAGGTGCCGTGGACCGAGGGTCGCGACCACTGGTGGCACGAGATCACGGCCGACCAGCCCGGTGAGTGCGAGACCGAGAAGCTGGACGCGAACGACCTCCTCTACATCCTCTACACGTCCGGCACGACGGGTCACCCGAAGGGCATCCAGCACGCCCACGCCGGCTACGCCGTCGGCACGGCAGCGACCTTGAAGTGGGTCTTCGACCTCAAAGAAGACGACATCTGGTGGTGCGCGGCCGACATCGGTCCGACAGATGGTGGGACATGATCGAGAAGCACAAGGTCTCGGTTCTCTACACGTCCCCGACCGCGGTCAGGGCGCACATGAAGCTGGGCGAGGACCATCCCAGCAAGCACGACATGAAGACGCTCCGGATCCTGGGTTCGGTCGGCGAGCCGATCAACCCCGAGGCGTGGATGTGGTATCACAAGTTCGTCGGCAAGGAGAACTGCCCGATCATGGACACGTGGTGGCAGACTGAGACGGGCCACTTCATGATCACGCCGCTGCCCATCACGCCGCTGAAGCCGGGCACGGCCACGAAGCCGTTCCCTGGCATCTCGGCAAAGGTCTACAACGAAGAGGGCGAGCCCATCACGGGCGCGGGCGGCCATCTCGTCATCGAGAAGCCGTGGCCGGGTATGCTTCGCGGTCTCTACAAGAACCCGGACCGCTACAAGGACGTCTACTGGAGCAGGTTCAAGGACATTTACCTGGCCGGTGACGTCACCAGGATGGACGAGGACGGCTACTTCTGGATCCAGGGAAGAGCCGACGACGTCCTCAACGTCGCGGGACACAGGAT
>JALGZG010000063.1 GCA_025782345.1 bacterium
ACCATGCTCGCCGTGCCGTTGTCGATGCCCGCCAGACGACTGTACTTAAGTGTCGATTCGTCGATGCTATCAAGCACTTCGAGTTCGCTCGGAAGAACGACCTCTTCCGTGCCGGAAGGGGCGTCAGGCATTCCACTCCTCGGAGTCAGTCACCCTACTTGAAGCTCTCTACGGCCTCTTTCTCCGACGGGTGCGTATCGAAGATGGTGAGGAGCTTGGTGATCATGAACAGGCTCTGGATACGGTCAGAGACATGGCAGAGCGCGAGCGTCCCCTCGCTTCTCTGGACGCTCGTGTAAACGGCCATCAGCGCCCCAAGGCCCGTGCTGTTGATCCACGGCACACCATGGAGATTGATGACGAACTTCTTCACGCCGTCCTCGATGAGCGTCTTGATCTCGTCTCTCAGGTTCTCGCTCTCTGGTCCACCCATGAGCTTCCCCGAGACGTGCACGACCGCAACGTCACCTTCCATCCTAGTCTTAACCTTCAAGGTCCACCTCCACGGTCTGATTGCGGCCGGGCTCCTCCTGGGAGGACTCCCCGACCCCGGCAAAAAAGGAATCCGGCTCAACACCGGAAGCCCATTTGGCACGCGGGTACTATAGCACGGCTTGTGCGGCGGTCAAAGACCAAATGAACCGCGCCCAGTGAGCTGTCGACGGCCTGCTCCCGTGCGTGCGTAATTGGTCGCCTGCGCCCCGTTTCGGCCCGGAATATGCTTCTTAGCGACCCGGCTGGTACAGTCGAGGCGAGAGCCCGACCTGTGGCCGAATCCCCTATGACTCAGGCGCGGACGGCCATGGTGGGGACTCCATGCGACGCGTCACGCGCCCGCGCGGGGCCTGTCGGGCGGGGTCCGCCCGCGGTTCTCCAATGGACTTGCCGGCCTCAATCCCCGTCCCCGCGGCCCTGAGGGGTCGCGAAACGGGGAATCTGTATGCGAAATGCGGGACGGCCGCGTCGGCGGACGGGGCCGGCCTCGAGCGTCGAGGCGCAGACACGGCCCTCTGGAATGCCAAGGAACCGGACATGAAAGACAGAGCCAGGCACACGAAGCCTGACCCCCAGGAGATCGAGAAGCTCCGGGCGCGCGTCGAAGAGCTCGAGGCACAGCGGCCGGACTACAAGACCGATGGTGCGAGTTCGGAGCAGGAGCGACAGTTCCACAGAATGCTCATGGATGCGTCACCGGCCTTCTTCGTCGCCATCGACGCGAAGGGACGCACTGTCCGGATGAACAACTCCATGCTTGACGTGCTCGGCTACACGGCAGAGGAAGTGGAGAACACCGACTACATGTCGACGTTCGTGCCGGAGCGTGATCATGCTGAGCTCGGTGCGATCTTCGCGCGTCTGGTCAGGGACAAGCGGCCGACGTTCAACGAGAACAGGGTGCTGACGAAGAGCGGCGATGAGCTTCTTGTGGAGTGGCACGGCAGACCGGTGATCGGCGACGACGGTGAGTTCGAGTGCTTCTTCGGAGTGGGCATCAACATAACCGAGCACCGCAGGGCCCAGGATGAGCTCCGATCCAGACGGGACGAGGCGCAGGAGTACCTCGACCTGGCAGGCGTCGTGTTCCTCGGTCTGGACCGCGACGGGTGCGTGACGCTGGTCAACCGGAAGGGCTGCGAGCTCCTCGGGGGCTCCGAGAGCGACATCACCGGGCGGAACTGGTTCGACACGTTCATCCCGGAGAAGAACCGCCAGCAGGTCCGGGAGGTGTTCGACGGGTTGATCTCCAGCGAGGATGTCGGGGAGCTGCCCGACTACGAACACGAGATCCTCACGCTCGGTGGCGAGAGGAAAGTGATCGAGTGGCACAACGCCGTCGAGCGCGATGCAGAAGGTCACGTGGTCGGCACCATGAGCTCGGGCATCGACGTCACCGAACGCAAGCGTGCGGAAGATGTGCAGAGGCTCGCCTACAGGATCGGGAGCTCGATCCACACGGCGGGGAACATGGACGAGCTGTTCGCGAGAATCCGCGATGCGCTCGGCGAAGTGATGAACACCGAGAACTTCTTCATCGCACTGCACAACCGCGAGAACGACACGCTGTCCCTCTCCTACTTCGTGGATGAGCATGATCAGGACGACTTCGATTCATTCCCGGCCGGGAAGACCCTCACGGGCTACCTGATCAAGCACGACACGTCGCTTCTGGTGACCCGGGAAGAGCTCGACAAGTGGAGTGAGGAGGGGAGGATCGATATCGTCGGCACGCCGTCGCTCATCTGGCTGGGCGTGCCGCTCCGCGTCAGCGGTGAGGTCGTCGGCGCGCTGGTGGTTCAGAGCTACGACGACAAGAACGAGTTCGGCGAGGCCGACAAGGAGATGCTGGAGTTCGTTTCAGAGCAGATCGGCTTCGCGATCGAGCACACGCGTGCCGAGAACGAACTCAAGGCCAGCGAGGCCAAGAACAGGGCCATCCTGAACGCCGTTCCCGACATGATGTTCCGCATAGACAGGAACGGCATCTTCCGAAGCTACGATGCCCCGGGCGACGCCCCTCTCGCGATGCCCCCGGAGGCCTTCCTGGACAAGCACGTCCGCGAGGTCTTCCCCCCCCCGTTCGCCGAGCAGGTGGAAGCGTCTGTCGCGGAGGTGTTCCGCACGAGTG
Organism: bacterium; assembly: GCA_025782345.1. GTDB lineage: Bacteria > Joyebacterota > Joyebacteria > Joyebacterales > Joyebacteraceae > JALGZG01. Next base: position 2,627 of record JALGZG010000063.1, read on the forward strand.
AGATGCAGCTCCTGGAGTACTCCATCCCCATTCCGTCCCCGAACGGAAACCTCAGGGATTTCGAGGCCAGAATGGTCCTGAGCGGCGACGACACGGTTCTCGGTGTCGTCCGCGACATCACCGAGCGCACGCGAGCGGATCGGTACCTCAAAACGATCAATGAGGCCGCTCTGCGGATGGAGCAGCAGATGAAGCTCGACGAGATCTTCGCGGCCGCCGCCGCGGAACTGGCGGAGGTG
>JALGZG010000058.1 GCA_025782345.1 bacterium
TGCGAAATGGTTCAGCTCGCAGCTGATTGTGGCATCTTCAAGCTTCGTCACCGGACTGGGACGAAGCGGCACGCCGTTTCTGAACGCTCCCTGCCCGCGCTCGGCGACCCATCTATCGCCTGTGAACAGATCACCCACAAGGGCGTACTGGACTGTCCCGACGGTGATGGGGCCACCTGAGGGGACAAGGGCCACTGCCGTCCCGGCGAGTGGGATCCCACGGGCGAGGTTGTCAGATCCGTCGACCGGATCGAGCACCATGACGAATTCGGGCTCTCCACGCCCGAACCTCCTAGGCTCTCCCTCTTCGGAGAGGAGGAGTACCGGGTAGGGGAAACGGTGAGAAAGGCAGACGCAGGCCGCCCGGTCGGCCGCAAGGTCGAACTCCCTTACGCGGTCCCCCTTGGGGTTCGTCGTGGTTTCCCCCACGAAGTGGCCGTTGTGGTGTCTCACTGCCTGCGAAATCGCCTGGAAGAGCACTTCCAGGTCGGCGAGGATTGGTCTGCGATCTTGCATGCCTCTCCATGGACGCGAAGGTGATTGCGCGGTTGAGGGATGGCCTCATCGGCTTGGTGTCGATTGGTCGTCGTCTCGCTGCTCGTCGCCACTCTTGTCTTAGGGGCCGGGGATACACGCAGCAAGTGGGCGCTTTGAGGCGAATCTGGCGCACCCCTACGGGAAAAGAAGATAGCACGATTCCGCGAGCCTGTCCAGACTCGCGTCTCAGTCTCGAGGCGCCGGGCGGCACAGCATCCGTCTTCTGTCTAGCACGAAGGGAGGCCCTCGGGCTCGCACGCGCTCCACAGGGCGCAGGTGACCACGGTAGAGCGACGGTTCGTTCCACAATGAGCATCGTACTTGAGGCTGAGCCGTGACAAGTATCGCGGCGTGTGGGTTCCGCGCGAGGGGACTCGCGCGTTCGGGAGGCGAAAAGGTGGCTCCGGAAGCACGGCGGCGAGCACGGGTGTCGCTCGTACGTGCGTCCGCTCCAGTAGTCTGCGCTCATCCTCATCGGGGATCAGGGCTGGGCTCCCCGCGCCACGGAACTCACGCCCAGACTCAGGTCTTCCGCGAAGCCAAGAGTTCGAAACTCGTCTACTATGCCCCGCCATGCATGGGGAAGGGCCCGCTCACACGAGCGGGCCCCGTTCTCTTCCCATCGAGGTTCGGGCAGTCTATCTGAACATCGCCTTAATGACCCCCCAGCTGACCTCCTCAACCGCGGTCGACGGGCAGCCGACGCCCCACGCGCCGATCAGACCGCACTCGGGGCTGTTCTCAGGCGCGCACGGGGAGTTGCTGTGCAACGCGTAGCGTTCCTCTGGGTCGTGTCCTCCGCAGAAGAGGGGGTCCTCACTCATGTTACCGTTGATGCCGTACTGGTCCGCGATGTACCCCACCCAGTCTCCCCCCCCGTTTCCGTAGAGGTCGGAACACATGAGTGTGGCGCCGCTCTCGTAGCACGAGATGGCTTGCCCACTTGTGCTGAATGCGATGATGCAGTTCGTGAGCGTGGCATTAGAGGGGCACTCCGGGTCGGGTGTTTGCAGTCTTATGCCACCCCCATGCATGGCTGAGTTGCCGGCGAGTGTGCAGGAGATGAGCGTGGCGTTGGTGTTGTACACGCACGACACGCCTCCTCCTCTGTTTGCGGAGTTGCTGGAGAACGTGCAATTGGCGAGCACGAGCTCGGGGTAGCCGAACCAGCAGTACATGCCGCCGCCGTCGAAGGATGCTTGGTTGTATGAGAATGTGCAGCCAGTCAGTGTCGCAGCACCCATGCAGTACATGCCGCCACCCGCGGCCCACGCTTCGTTATCTGAGAACGTGACATTCGTCAGTGTCGGGGAAGACCCGTTGCAGTACATGCCGCCGCCCTCGTAGGATGCTTGGTTGTATGAGAACGTGACGTCCGTCAGCACCGGTGATGAGTAGCTCCCGGAGGCCATCCCGCCCCCCCAGCCTGCTTGGTTGTGTGAGAACGTCACATTCGTCAGCGTCGGTGAAGCCCCGCTGCAGTACAGGCCGCCGCCGAAACCCGTACCGGCGAAGAGGCCTCCTGTGACAGTGAGTCCCTCTATTCGGGTCTGACTGCTCGCATTCACACACAGAATCACGCGGCCCGCCTGCTGGGCGTCGATGGTCACGCAGTCGGCGTTGCCGGTCTCGCTCCGCAATGTGATGCCCGATTTCATCGTGATGTCGTGCTCGTAGTACGTGCCGCAGGCAACGAGCACGGTGTCGCCTGCTGACGCAGCGTCGATGCCGGCTTGGATCGTGGGCTGATCGTCAGGGACGCGGATGGTCGCAGCGGTTGAAAGCAAGCAGGCGGCGATTAGTGCCGAAGCGGCCAGAAGCGTGGGCCTGAGCATTCTCACGGCGCACCTCCTGTGGAGTGGATGTGTGGTGGCTCTGTGGTGGGATCAGACTCGACCATATCCGCCTTGTCGGCACATGTCAAGAATTATATGTTTCCTTGAGCGCGGGCTCGGTTGTTGCGGGAAGGTGCAAAGCCGCCCTGTCATTGAGCGTGCCGTGCCACTACAGGGTTGCCCGGTGGCGCGTGGCTTCGAGGAAACCGGCGACTCCGCGGAGGACCACCTTCATGTCGCCATCCGGTGCCATGAACAGAGTTCGAAATGAGTCTCGTCGGCCCCGCCATAATGAAGAGCCCGGTCCACTTGGACCGGGCTCTCTCTATCTGGCTTCAGCCAGCCAGTTGCGGCGGCTGGGGTGAAGGGGGAGCGGGTCGGCCACCCGGCGAAATGAGGACTAGCACGTCAATCACGCCATATAGAGGCTCACGTTCTACTTGCCATACTTCAGCAAATATCGTATGCTTTCGGTGGGTCTTATCCAAACATAGGAAGGGGGATCATCCCGAGCGCGTGCCGGCACGCCACACGTTCGCCAACAGGCTGTGCGTGTGAGAAGCGAGCGCGAGTACAAGGAACTCAGCTCCAGGTGCAGCCGGAGGCGTCGGGGCGTGGGTCGCGGAGCCTTCGCCGGGCCCGTCGCCCGTCACAGAAGGAGAGCGTTCCCGGAGTCCATTCCATCGCACTCATCTGAACCGACCAAGGGGGAAGGGCTCCATCCACCTGCAGTCGGCCTGCCCGATTTCAAGAAGGGGAGGTGCCAGATGAGATTGCTAGCGCGTTCAATCCCTCTCATTAGCATTCTGCTGTTCGCCCTGCTGTCCGTAGCGCCGTCCGAAGCAACTGTCAACGAGTACGTCGAGGACTTCACGACAAGAACCTTCTGCGACACACTCAACACGACC
>JALGZG010000068.1 GCA_025782345.1 bacterium
GTTCAAGGGCGGCAACGTGGGCGCGGTGGCGCGCCGTGTGGCGACCGATCAGGTTGTCAGTGCTCTACCGAAGCCCCGGGGCAGGCCGAAACCACCCAAGAGGCCCAAGACGCCCCGGGTGGTCGAGCTACTCCGGATGGCCATGGAGTGGCAACGCCAGCTTGACGCTGGCGAGGTGGGCACCCAAGCCGAAATTGCCGGGCGCGAGGGGATCACCAGGGCTCGGGTGACTCAGGTCATGGGGATGCTCCGCCTTGCGCCGGAGATCCAGCAACACATCCTGGCCGTGCCCGAGACGGTCCGGCAGCCGGCAATCAGCGAGCGGGCGCTGCGGCCCATTGCGCAGCTGGATGACCACGCCAGCCAAAGGGTGCTGTTCAGCCAGCTGGTCAAGCACATCGTAGGAAGTCATCCTGCTGACCAGAGCAGACTCCGTGCTCAGCACTGAGCCGGCAGGAATTGAGGATCCCGACTCCGTGCTCAGCACTGAGCCGGCAGGAATTGAGGATCCCAGCAGCGCCATGGTGGGTGCCCCAAGCGCATCTCGGCGGGGCCACTCCCCAATCAACCTCGTGCGCTCCAACAGGAGACCCATGGCGGCCCGGCAGGCCCCACAGCCTCGAGCGCCCCCTGTGCGGATCTGTGCTCGATCCGCCCAGATGAAGGAACACCCGCCAGCGGTGGCTGTCTCCCCACCAGCGGGGTTACGGAGTCAGACTCCTGGGTGGATCAGTCCGAGCGTCACAAGGAAGCAGCGGTTGCAGGTATGCGGGCATGTTAGTCTTTTCATAACGAGAGATTCGACTTGACAACCGGTTGCGTGACGTGCTAATTATTAGTTAATTCCAAACGCGGTCCGGGGCTCGGCAACCATGGCGCGAACACTCTCCAAGAACGAGGCAAAGGTCATCCTGGATCTCGAGTGGCGGGGTCAGAGGACGCTCACCCTCGAGGACCTCCGACGGACTATCGGCGCCTCCGACAGCTACGCCCGCTACCTGGCGCACCGTCTCGTCCGCAAGGGCTGGTTGGAAAGGCTGCGTCCTGGACTGTACCAGCTCGTGCCCGCTGACCGGGGGCAGGAGGGGATCGCGGACAGCAATCCGCTGGCGGCGGGCGCCGTACTGGCCAAGCCCTACTTCTTCTCTTTCGGCACGGCCTGCACATACCACGGATTGACGGAACAGGTCTTCTCGGAAGTCTATGTCGCCTGTCGGGAGCGGCGCCGACCTGAGATCATCCGCGGCAAGCGATATGTCTTCGTCGGCTTTCCAGCGGAGCGGTTCTTCGGATTCGAGGAAGTCTCCGTCCTGGGGCAACCGGTCCAGATGGCCACAGTGGAGCGGGCGCTTCTCGATGCAGTCGATCGCCCACGGTTTGCCGGCGGCATCGGTGAGGTCTCTCTCATCGTAGCGCGGGCCGCCACGAAGAACTCCTGGGACACGCTGGTCAGCTTCGCGTCCAAGTGGGGGTCGTCCGCGCTCGTGCAGCGCCTGGGTTTCTTCCTCGATCTCCACCACGCCGACGTCCCGGAGGACGTCCGCATGACGATGGCTTCACTGATTCGCCCGGGCAGCAAGATCCAGCTCGGCTCCCGCCGGGAATGGGGCACTTCAGGCAGGCTCGTGCGTCCCTGGAATGTCATTCAGAATGTCCCGCACGATGTCCTCCTCCCAAAGGGGGAGGTGCAACGCCGGATCGCCTTTCACCCCCGAAAGAAGTCGCAATGATCGAGGAGAAGTTCGGCGACCTCTATGCCCGTGACAGCGGCCTGCGCGACAAGCTCATCGCGGAGCGTGACATCGTCCTGACCTACGCTCTCCATGAACTCATCGAGTCCGGGATCATGGAGGAACTTGCGTTCAAAGGGGGGACCTGTTTCCGCAAGCTGACCTTCGGCTCCTCCGGGCGGTTCTCCGAAGACCTCGACTTCACCCTGGATACCGACCGGTTCGAGGATGATGTGCTCACGGATCTGATCCAGGCCTTCGACCGCGAGCGCTATGGCATCGCCTTCACGTGTCGTGACTACTACAAGACCGACGGTGATACGTCGTTCGGCGCTGAGGTGCTGTACCGCCATGCCTGGAACGATGCCGGTCGGTTCAGGTTGCAGGTGAGCCTCCGTGAGCGGCCCACGCTGCCTGTCGCATTACGACCCATGCAGCCGCAGGCGTACTTCAAGTACCTCGAGTTCGATCCGTTCCAAGTCCGTTCACTCCAGGACCTCGAGATGGTCGCGGAAAAGGTGCGCGCGGCGTTCCAGCGGGCGAAGGTTCGGGATCTCTATGACCTCTACCGATTCGCGACGGTCCCGTTCGATGGCGACCTGCTACGCCGTCTCGTCGTGCTGAAGCTCTGGCAAGTGCAGGATCCGTTCATTCCCCACGAGTTCTTCGACAAGCTACGCGCGGGCAACTACGATTGGGATGACCTCCGCCGGCTGGTGCGCCCGGCCGAGCGCATCGAACCTGAAGAGGTTCTCTCCACCGTGGAGGCCCGCTTTGCCTCGCTTCGTGAGCTCAGCGAGCTGGAGCAGGAGATCGTCGCCGATGCCAAGGGGGGCTGGAACAGACCTCTTGGTGAACGTCTGCAGGCGGAGATTCGTCGCCGATTCGCGGATAGCCCTCGCGCGGGAGCGTCGCGTCCAGAGGACGGTTGAACTCCATGAATGAGACCAATTCCTACTGCAAGGCGCTCGGTATCCGGGTCCCCCGCCTCGAGACGGCCATGAAGGCCCCGGACGCGAACTACTACTCGCTCCTAATCGTTGCGCTGCTCGAGCGGGGCGAGCCCATCACGCTCGAGGAGGCGGCAACCCGCTTCGAGGAGGCCGGGGTGGCCCCCTTCGGCCGCGCCCTCGCCTCTCTCAAACACTGCCAGCCCGGACGACCTCCCATCTACCGAGACGGAAACCTCTACGCTCTTGACCCGCACGACCAAGAGGCCGATCTCTGGGCATTTCGCCTTCGTCTCAGGCCCCCGAAGTCGTCGCCACGCGTCGCTCGGCCTGATCCACGTCCCCTTCCATCTCCCGACGCTCCACTCAGCGTAGCGAACCTCGATGAAGCATGGCGCGGAGGCGTACCGGGCACATGGTCGGCGCAACGGATTGCGGTCTGTGTGCTCGACGCCCACGGCGCGGCAATGCAGCCGGCAGATGTCGTCGCCTTCGTCGGAGCACGCAGCCGGTGGAGTCAGCTGTCGGCCGACTCCGCGAGGTACTGGCACCGCGCGGCCCGACCCCGCCGTCATGGAGGCGAACCGCAAGCGCCTCGAAAAGGAACGCGAGGCCAACGCCGAGCGTCTGGCAGGCATGCGCCGCGTTATCGTCCATGCGTTCCCGGCGAGGAAGCCTGAGGCGATCGT
>JALGZG010000207.1 GCA_025782345.1 bacterium
ACATCATGTACTACGCTCTGGTCTTCTACCCGCAGCTGGACTCTGAGCTGACGGAGTCGATCGACGAGATAAGGCGGAAGTATGATCCCACGGTCGATTGGAGCGAGCCGCACGTCGCGGTTGTGTTCCCCGTGCCGGATGTCGTAGGGGAAGCAGAGCTCGTCGGTCACATCGAGGATGTACTAAGGGACTGGAGACCATTCGAGATCCGACTCGGCGGTTTCCACAAGTCCAGAGATCATTGGCTGTTTCTCACAGTCGCGAAGGGCGAACGACAGGTGAAGGACCTGTATCAATCGCTCTACACGGGGATCTTGGAGGAATACAGGCGGGACGACATCGAGTTCGTGCCACATCTTGGCCTCGGCCTGTTCGTCAAGGAGGGCTCGACATACGATTGGGATCATCCGCAAGAGGCCGACCTGGACCAGGAGAAGTACGACGAGGCTCTACGGCAAGCGAAGGCCTTGCCCCTCGGCTCGAGCTGTGTTATGGAGAAGCTCCACTTGGTGAAGATCGCGGACGAGGTCCTCGACTGGGCGACAGGAAAGAGGGCGAGCATTCCCGAGGATTCGCGGTCCACTGAGGTCCGGGAGTTTCACCTGGGTGATCGGGGCGCCTGACCGGCGTAGGCAGCCGACGAGCCTGACTGTCCCGCCGATCGCACCGCGCGCTGTCACGCACGCTGCACCACCCAAGCGTTCAACTGACGGGGTTCATCCTAGTGCACGGCCAAGCGTCCGTAGATGAGCTATCGAGGGTCTATGACGCGGCACTTGAAGGCGACATGGTCAAAGCCCTCTCGGTCCTCAATTCGATCGATTCAAGTCGACTGAGTGCCCAGGCATTGAGTGCTGCCGAGTGTTTGCGCAGGGCTTTCGCGGATCCACCTCGGGCCGAAGACTTGCCTCCCTTGTCTCAAAGAGTTCTGATCTCCTATCGTCACTACTGGCAAACTCTGATGCTGCGGCGGTCACCTGTAGAGGACGCGGAAGGCGAACTGCTGGCCTCACTCAACACCATTCTCGCCGGTACCGCAGCGGCTGCTACAGGCTTGGGTGATCTCGATGCTGCGAGCGAACACGCGAAGGGGGCGATCGAAAACGAGGGGCTGTTCGCACTCACCGGTGTCACATCACCGTACTACGAACTCATGATCTGGAGGGTCGAATCTCCCAGAACCTACCGTGTGGCGCTTCCTGAATGTGTCATCGACGTTCGCGTCGTGTTCCTCGATGAATTCACTTCTCTTGGCTGGGCAGGTTTTGCGACCTGTGGGCGCTACTACTCGGCCGGATGGGCCACAGAGGATTCACTGTTTGCTGTCCAGTCGGCGCACGAGACCGAATCCGAGGGATTCCGTGTCAGCTATCTGGCTCATGAGGGGCGGCATTTCTCTGACTACAAGGAGTTCCCCAAACTGGAACAGTCGGAGCTCGAGTATCGCGCGAAGTTGACCGAGATTGCCGTTTCGGAGAACTCGACCCACGATTTGATCGTGATGTTCTCTCGACGCACCGGCCAAGACCGCGCTGCCCCGCACCACTTCGCGAACTACTGGGTGACGAAGAACCTGGGCCGCGCGGTTCTCAAGTCAGGCGCACCGGTGAAGGATGCCGCAGAGTGGCGCAACGTGCCGGCGGGCCAACTTCGCAGGAAAGCCCGACACCTTCTTCTGGACAGCAGCGTGCACCTGCAGAATGTGGGAGCAACAACCGTCGAGAGGTTCCTGAGCTAGGCTGCGCGCGGCAGCATGACACGACTGCGGATGAGGGCGCCGTCATGGCTCTCCGAAACGAATCCCCCTCGATCTGAACCGTACGCCATGCGCGCAAGAATGTGGTGGACATGACAGCAAAGGAGGCATGATGAGGACGGCAGCGCACGCACTTCTGTTTCTGCTGCTTGCGGTGGTTTCTACGCCGGACTGTCTGGCGGGTGAGATCACAGACGTCGTCTCGCTCGAGGCCCTCCCGCCCTCGGTCGTGAGAACCGCACCACTGTGTGGCGACGACGCCGTGGACCCGAACCTGAGCGAGATCTCCGTGACGTTCAGCAAAGACATGAAGGTCACGGGCCATTGCTGGTCGTGGTGCTCAGTGGAGGAGAGTTCCTTCCCGGTGCTCAGCGGAGCCACGGAGTTCCTGGAGGACAATCGCACCTGCGTGCTCCACGTTGCGCTCGAACCGGAGAAGACCTACGCTATCTGGATCAACGTAGATCAGTTCCAGTCGTTCCAGGACACAGGGGGACATCCGGCCGTCCCGTATCTGCTGGTCTTCAGGACGGGACCGAAGGAGTAGTTGCCGCGTATGACTGGCCGGTCGGGGAGAGGAATGGCAGACGCGGCAGATACGAGGTCCGTTGGGCGTCTGGATGAAAGACACGCGAGAGAGCCGAGGAGGAGAGTCAATGAAGATGCTAGCAGTTCACTGTGTGTTGATTCTGGTTCTGATGACAAGTCCTCTGGTCGGCGGTGCCGATGAACCCGCAGTCTCCTTGGATGCCGTTACCTCGGTGGAAAGGGACCTGGAAACCATCGCCCGGGATTTCGTCTCATTGCTCAGCAATCGTGAGTTCGAAGAAGCGGTTGGATCCTTCAGCGCCGAGATGACAGCGGCGCTTTCCCCGGAAGGTCTTGAAGCAATGTGGGACGATGTGACCTCGGCTGAAGGGGCCGGCGAATTCGAGAAGGTGGTTGGGACCACGTCCGTTGAGATAGCCGGATACGAGGCTGTCATCGTCACCTGTGAGTTCGCCAACAGGTCTCTTGGAATGAGGGTGGTCCTCGACAAACAAGCAAGCATAGCCGGCATTCACCGAGGGACAAGTAGACTACCGAGCACCCGCGTATGCGAAGCCGGAGTCGTTCACCGAACGAGAGTGCACGATCGGCAGTGGCGAGTGGGAGCTGCCGGCGACTCTGAGCATCCCCAAAGGAGAAGGACCCTTCCCTGCCGCTGTTCTGGTACACGGCTCGGGGCCAAATGACAGAGACGAGACTATTGGTCCAAACAAGCCGTTCAAAGACCTTGCCTGGGGACTTGCTACCCAGGGAGTCGCCGTGCTCCGCTATGAGAAGCGCACCAAGCAACATCCCACCAAGATCGCGGGGGTCATGGACACGTTCACCGTGGACGACGAGGTAGTAACCGATGCCCTGGCGGCGATTGAGTTGCTCAAGAGAACCGAGGGGATCGACTCTGACAGGATCTTCGTCGTCGGGCACAGCTTGGGAGCAGTGATGGCTCCTCGCATAGCAGCTCGAGGGGAAG
>JALGZG010000009.1 GCA_025782345.1 bacterium
GCGCTTGGAGCTACGCGCACGACCGAACGTGGGCCGTACGCAGCAGACACGCCCGGTATGTCACTCCGCAACGGTCGTGTCAAGGGGCAACGCCACTTTGCCGTGACACGCACCGGAGAACCGTGTGAGGGGACGTTCAGCGGTTGCCATGGACCGGGGCCTCTGCTAGTCTGGCCTCGGACTCACACAGGCCCGCGAACGCCGGAGAACACATGTGAACAGACCAAAGGTCGCAGTTCTGAGAACCACGCCGGAGACAGTGCTGGACGACTACGTCCGACTGTGCGAACTGGCCGGCATGAAGGACGCGCTCGAACCGTCCAACACAACGATCCTCAAGGACAACATCAGCTGGCACCTGATGTACCCGGGCTCGAACACGACGCCCTGGCAGCTCGAGGGCACGATACTCGCCCTCCGGCAGGCCGGCTTCCAGGACCTCGTCGACGTCCACAACAAGACCGTGGTTACCATCTGCGATCTGGGCGACCGCTACAACAAGTTCGGCCCCGTCCTCCAGAAGTACGGTGTGCCGAAGAAGTACAACTTCGAGCCCAAAGACATGACCTGGATCAAGCACCAGCCTGCGGCGAAGATGACCGTGCTGGACAATATCTTCCCTGACGGCATCTACCTGCCCGACTACTTCTTCGGCAAGAACATCGTCCACCTACCGACGGTGAAGACGCATAGCTACACGGTCACCACCGGCGCACTCAAGAACGCCTTCGGCGGCCTCCTCAACGTCAACCGCCACATGACACACACGTGGATACACGACACCATCGTCGACCTCCTGGCCATCCAGAAGGAGATCCACACGGGCGTCTTCTGCACGATGGACGGGACGACAGCGGGAAGCGGCCCGGGCCCAAGGACGCTCATCCCTCACCAGAAGGACGTCATCCTGGCGTCCTCCGATCAGGTGGCAATAGACGCGGTGTCCGCTCAGATGATGGGCTTCGACCCGATGGGCATCGACTACATCGCACACGCGACCGAGCGCGGACTGGGGCAGGGCAACCCCGCCGAGATAGAGGTCGTTGGCATGCCGGAACTCGCCGATGAGCGGTGGGGATTCAAGGTGGGCGTGAACCTGGGGACCGGCACGGGCATGCTGCTCTGGCGGTCGCCGCTCAAGATCTTCCAGAAGCTCCTCTTCCAGACGCCCATCGTCAAGATGTTCATCTGGGCGAGCGAGACGTACCACGACAAGCTCTGGTACCCGAAGAACGGCGTCCCCGTCGTGGAGAAGTGGAAGCGCGAGAGCCCCTGGGGGCGCCTCTTCGAGGAGTACCCCGAGGAGCCGGACGGGACCGATCCCGCGTGCCGCGTCGAGCCATTCGAGTAGGCCTGGCAGGCAGCGCAGCCAGGGAGCTTGCGCTGGCAGCCTACGCGCCTCCCGCCACTACGCTGCGCGAGACGTCGAGCACGTATGCATCGATGCCCTCACCGAACGCTGCGGCGTTGAACTCCTCAACCTTCCGAACGAGCGAATCCGCGACGCCCTCCTCGACCACCACGAGCATGGTCGAGTTCGACCCGGGCCAGACGTGGGTCCTCTCACGAGGTTCTCCACCGGAGACCCTTCCCTCGACCTCGGGGAAGCGCGTGTAGGTACTGATCCCTAACGCCGTCAGGATCTCCATGACCTCATCATCGATACCAACGTAGTAGTTCAAGAAGACCATATTCATCGTGACCACCTCGCGTTCTTTCTGAGCCTGCCCTCGAAGATGGTGTAGAGGGTCGGCACGAGCACCAGCGTAACCATCGTCGAGACCAGCAGTCCTCCGATCATGGCCACGCCGAGCGGCCTCCACACTTCAGATCCCGTGTACTGCATGACCGCCAGGGGCAACATGCCGAAGATGGTGGTGAACGCCGTCATCAGCACCGGCCTGAGCCTGCGCTTCCCCGACGTGGTCACCGCCTCCTTCACGGTCAGACCACGCTTCCGCAGGATGTTCGTGTAGTCGATGAGCACGATCGCGTTGTTGACGACGATGCCCATCAGCATGATGACGCCCAGGAACGACGTCATCGACAGAGTGGTGTTGGATATCACGAACGCCCACACGACGCCGACGAACGCGAACGGTATCGAGAACATGACGATGAACGGGTCGAGCAGCGACTCGAACTGCGACGCCATCACCATGTAGACCAACGCGATCGACAGGAGGAGGAGAAGCCCGAGGTCGCCGAACGTCTCCTGCTGCTGTTCGATGTCGCCTCCCATCTCGACGGTCACCGACGGCGGGACGGTCAGTTTGCCGATCTCGCGCGCGATGTCCGCGGAGACCTCACCGAGCGCCCTGTCCAGCAGCCGGCCCTGGACCTTGACGATGCGCTCCTGGTCTCTGCGTCGTATCTCCGTGGGACCGACGCCCATCTCCACCGACGCGACCGAGGAGAGCCGTACCATCTGCCCCGTTGCGGACGGTATCGGCAGCGCCAGTATGTCATCGATAGAGTCGCGCTCGTGCGCGGGCGCGCGCACGATGACCTCCCACTGGTCGCCGCCCTCGCGGAGCTTCGTCGCCTCGACGCCATACACGTGGGTGCGAACGGCGGACGCTATCACGTAGGTGTTGAGACCGAGTGATGCCGCCCGTTCCCGGTCGACGATGATGTGGAACTCAGGTCTAGGGTCGCCGAGATCCAGTTCCACATCGACCGCGCCCTGGACCTCGCGGACGGCATCGCGGATGGCCAGACCCACCGCCTCGAGTTCGTCCAGATCGTCACCCTTGATGTCGATCTGGATGGGCGCCACTCCCATGCCGATAATCGC
>JALGZG010000381.1 GCA_025782345.1 bacterium
GTCACGTCCCAGCGTGTTGCCAAGGTAAGGGATCCCCTGGAACGCGTTGTCATCAGCGCCGTCATCCGGTGGCCAGGGAGGCTCCGAGTGGGCCCCGCACGGGTCGAGCGAGCACTCGGCCGGATCGACATACTCGACGAGGTCGATCAGGTTCGCCCGACCGGCCCTCGGGTCGCCGTCGTAGAGATAGACGACGTCCGCGGTGCTCGTATAGGCGCCCGGGCAGATGACGCCGTATCCCATGCCGCCGACCAGCTGGATCTCGTCGCTGTAGTTAGCCGCCCCGTCGGGTGTCAGGAGGACCATGTTGGCGACGTTCGGACTGTCGTGCTCGAAGTCGGCGGAGTCATCATACTGCTCGAACTGCGGATAGATCCCGAACTCCCAGTAGAACGAGTCGTCGTACTCGGGGACGGCGCTCTCGTCACCGTCCTTGGCAACGACCAGGTAGAAGTCAGGCCCTATGACGACCGGAGGAACCAACGGGAACTGCCAGAGGTCCTCGCCTCCGCACTCCTCGTTAAACTCGGTGCCCGTGAGCACCCAGCCGCTGATGTCGATGGGGCTTTCAGTCGGGTTGTAGAGCTCGATGAACTCAGAGCCGTCGTAGTAACCGTTGCCGTCACAGTAGATCTCGTTGATCACGATGTTGTCGCCCGCGGGATTCTCTCGCCGTCGCACCTCCTTTGTGCCGACAGACAGCTATCCGCTCGGCGTCAGGCGAAAGCAGGACAACACCCCCCGCACGCTGGAGCGGGCTATTTTGCGTCACACCATTATATCACATTCCATATTGGTTGTCCAGCTTCCTGACGCGCCGACAAGAGCAGAGGGCCCGCGAACCACCCGGGGAGCCAGCGGCTCCATTCCCTCCATGGCGGCAGCCAGGGCCGGGTCGAGCTCCGAAGTGTCGTCGCGAGCCCAGCGTCCGTCCATGTTCTCACCGATCGGCGAATGACGCTCAATGTAGTGCACGGTGGCATCCATGCACGTCGTCGAGGTCCTCATCTTCTTCTCCTCCGGCACCAGCGGCAGCATGTAGAGACCCGCGTTGCCGGTGGCGAGGAAGTCAGACGTCACCACCCTGTAGATCTTGTCGGGCTGCCACGGCTCTCCCCCGACCTCGAAGTAGGTGACGCGGTCGTAGTCCGGACGCGTCTTGTTGTAGATGATCTTGCCCCCGGCCATGTACACACCGTGGTGCCCGGCGCTGACGCGGTACTCGATGACCTCCTTCAGCAACCTCCCGTCCATCTCGAAGACCATGAGGCTGTTGCCGAACGGAAGGACGCGGAACACCTGCCTGGGGGTCACGGACCCGGCCGGGATCTCGTCCCTGATGCCGCCCAGGTTCGTGAAGGCGAAGTCGGCCGACACTTCCTCCAGCATGGCGTCGCAGACGAGGTTGCCCATGCGGGTCTCTCCCTCCCCCCCCCTGGTCAGGTCGACGTTGGCCTCGCCGAGTACCCGGTCCATCCCCTGCTCGGCCTCCGCCACTCGAGACTCGACCATGGAAGCCATCTCGTCCTCGGGCCACCACTCGTCCTCAAAGAGCGTCATCAGCACGCCGCGGTAGCTCGGCGTCTCGTAGCCGGCGAGCGTCTTCGTCACGGGGTCGATCAGGAGGTCGACGTGGCCGACGCCCGAGCCCCTACCGTAGGTCTGGAAAAGAAGTGTATGATTTGTGGGCTCCTCCCAGGCCTTGTCGAAGCCCTTGTGGATGTGCCCGCAGAAGAACACGTCGATCTCCTCGATCATCTCCATATAGCTGGACTCGGGGTCGTACGGGAGTCCTATGTGTCCGGACACGAACACGAGGTCCGCGCCCTTCTCCCGGACCTCCTGGACGTACTTGCGCGCGGTCTCGATCTCATCGAGAAACCCCACGGCCGAAACGTGATCCGGGAACGCCATCTTCGGCGTGTCGGTCGTCGTGAGCCCGATGATCGCCACCTTGACGCCGCCGTAGTCCCTTATGATGTAGGGAAGGACGTGCTCGACCGGCTCGCCGGATTCGGCCCAGACGAGATTGGCCGAGAGGACCGGCATCTCCGACATCTCGATCAGGTCCCATAGGTTCTCGAACCCCTCGTCGAAGTCGTGGTTGCCCACGGTCCAGAGATCGAAGGCCATCTTGTTGAAGTACTCGACGACCGACTCGCCCTTCTTGAAGTTACCGACGGGCGTCCCCTGGAAGATGTCACCCTGATCCATGACCAGAACGTAGCTACCCTCTGCTTCCGCGCGCTCCCTGACCGAGCCGATGTACGTCGCGGCCGACGCGGCCCCGCCCAGCGGCGGCGGGAACTCCCGGTTCATGAACGTCGCCCCGCTTCTGTCGATACCCCCGTGGATGTCATTCGTGAAGATGACCGACAGCCTGATAAACTCGTCCTCGCCCGACGCGGACGGGGCCGCCGCCGCCACGAGTGCAATCGCCACAAGAACGGCCGCCGGGCCTCTGATGCTTCTCATAATCGCTTGCTCCTCCCCCGCTCAGTCAGACAAGACACCACCGCCTGCCTCCGCCAGCGGGGACCTCGCCGCGCCCGGAGCCGTCTTGGCCCCGCGGCGCGTGAGCGGTAGCCTCTCTAGAACGTATGCGTCAGTGTCATCATGGCGAGCGTCGTTGTCGAATGTCGAGACCAAGCCCGACACTGAACGCCGTGGTCGTATTTCTCTCGTCGACGTACGACGGCCGGTACGAGAAGCCGAAACGGGCAAACGTGTCATCGAAGAACCCGTGCTCGACGCCCAGACGATACGTGAACGTGTCGTTCAGTTCGGGATCGTCAGTCAGCGTGTCGTCCCTGAAATCCGACCAGCTCGTGTACTCGACATCGCAGCTGACCGTCGTCAGGAGCAGATTCCGCGGATGGTACTCCAGACCCAGCACAAGCTCTCCGGGGTAGTCGTGCTCGAAGCTGCCCGCCGAACTGGCCTCCGAGCCGACGGCGCGGGAATCGTAATCACCCGAGAGCGTGAACGGCGCCCGATAGACCGCGGCGATGTCCACCCTGTGGTGATTCTCGAAGAGCACGCCGAGCGTGAACCGGGTCCCGGTCACGTTATTGTACTCCGCGTACGAATCGACATCCTCGTCGTCGGAGCCCGCGGGATACACCCATCGCTCACTGACCTCGTAGTCGCCACTGAGGAAGTCAACACCCAACCCCACGTAGACCTCCGGCGTGATCTTCTGTCCTAACCCTACGGAGAAAGCGTTCACCCCGCCGTCGCCATCGATGTAGTAGTCATAGAGGATCTTGTCCGCCGGCTCCGTCTGGAAGTCGGGGTCCCTGTACTGCACGTGGTACCCGTAGCTCATGTCGATGCGAGGGCTGTAGCCCACTGCGACCACCGGCGCCCACTCGAAGTCGGTGAGCTCGGTCGCCGGGTTGAATGCCACGGCGCCCACATAGCGGTCGTAGGCCTCCGTGTTCAGCGCGTACGTGTTGTACCCGATGACACCGTCGAAGCTGTCGTGAAGTGGCGTCTCTCTGGCCTCCTCCGCAAGGACGATAAGGCCCGTCAAGGCGACGTCGATGCCCTCGCTCTTACCCAGAAGCGCGGGGTTCAGAGCCATCCCCGCCGCTCCGTCTATGGCGGCCAGTCCCGCACCTCCCATCCCCAGCGATCTGGCGTCGTACGTCGACATCGCATAGCCGTAGCGCTCCCACTCGGCGAGCGTGAACGCGCCCGCGCTTCCGGCGAGCGCCACTATCGCAATGACTGCTGTCGCAGCCGTCAGGCGACGCATCTCTACCCTCCTTCTCTTACGATTCCCTGTTGGTATCATGGATTCCATGGCGTTGTCCTTGAGCCTCCTGCGCTCCCGCCCGGCTACCACGAGTAATCGAGCTGGATGCGGAACGTGCCCGAGTCGTCTCTGACGTGCCAGCCGTCAGGCTCCGGATTCCCCTCCGGGTTCTCGTTGTACTCCCTGGGATCGACGTACGTCAGCGGGTACGAGTGGTCGTTCGTCCACCGTAGCCGCAACGCGAGGTGGTCAGATATGCGATCCGAGATCGATATCCAGTACCTCACCGCCTGCCCGTCCATGATCTGGAAGCTGCCGTCCTCGAACATCCAGAGGAAACCGTCGTAGTACGTGACCGCGCCCACGAGCCTGAGCCAATCGTTGACGTTGTGGGTCAACTGGGCGCCGACGGCGTACGACGGGACGGCCGCGGATCCGATATTCGGATGGCCGCCGTCCGCTTCCACATTGTCCGACAGGCGAGGTCTCGGCGGCCACTGGATCCACGACCGCGAGAGCAGGAACTCCACTTCGTCGTACTTCGACAGCCGGTACTCGAGCCTCAGCCTCGTCTCGACCTGATCGTAGTTCTGAGGCGTCATCCAGTTCGAACTCAGCCGGCCCTGCCACTTGTGCCTGAGGTTCATCACAATGTTGTAGATGGGCTGGTATCGCAATTTCAGCACGATCCTCGAGTAGTCGGCGCCGTCGGCCTTCCGCTCCCACGTATCGAACTCGATCGCGGGCGTGAGACGATGCGAGAACCTGTACCTCGTGTTCAGGTAGAGCCCGCGCTCGGCCTGCGGCATGAAGGAGTTGTCGTACATCAGACCGTAGATGGGGTCCGTCAGGTAGTACTGGTCCTCGAGGATCGTCCCCTTGTAACGCTTGTACTCAGAGAACGCCCGGCTGTACGGGTTCTCGAACCCGACATCGTAGTCACGGTAGAGCGCGAGCACGCTCAGGTTGCTGAAGGAAGCGAACCCGTTGACCACGAGGGCCTTCGGGTCGTCCCCGAACTTCGTGAGCTCGCCGTCCGAGTCCAGCCCGGCGTACTCACCCGCGAACGAGTAGTTATCGTGGACCCACTGGAACTCAGCACCGTACACGCGCCGGAACTTACCCGGGCTCGTGTAGGAACCGAAGTACTCGCTGTCCATATTGACGATGTGGTCCTGGTCGGATTCCGGGACTATCCAGCTGACGTCGCTGCCATCGGCAGGGTCGTACGCGGCCTTGAAGAACTTGTTGTATCGCGCCTCGTACCCCGAGAGCCCGACCCACGTACCCGGGCCAAAGATGTACTTGACGTTCCCACCGAGGGTCTGCTCGTGAAGCACGTCGCGCATCGCGCGCAGTCCACCCGCCGCGAGATCGTCGTTATCGATCCTGGGCGTCATGATGATGTACTGGTTGGCCGAGTCGTCCGGGTTCAGGACCGCGTCCTTCCAGTCATC
>JALGZG010000061.1 GCA_025782345.1 bacterium
CCTGGACTGTTCGGGTCAGGAAGCCCCGCGGGTCGCCCTCTCGACCCTTCAGCAGCATGTGTTCGAGAAAATGAGAGATGCCGGCGTGCTGCGCGGACTCGTCGGCAGAACCGGTCCCGACCCACAGGTTCAGGGCCACAACCGGCGCGACGTGCACCTCCTTCACGAGGAGGGTCGTCCCGTTCGGAAGGATCTCACTTCTGACCATGGCGTCTTTCGGTGAGGCGGGCCATCAGTGACCTGGCCGGCCGGCGGGTCCATCCGCGGCCTGGCGGCGAGCGGGTTCGTCCCGGAGTTCACGGAAGCCCATCGACGCCTCCACGAGTGCGGGCTGGATGCTCCCGATGTCGAGCAGCTCGTCGTGGAAGGTCTTGAGGTCGAACGCGGTACCGGCGCGGGACTCGTACCGCTCTCGTATGCTCAGGATGGCGAGCTTGCCGACGAGGTAGCTCGATGGCTGCGTCGGATTACCCGTGTAGCGCTTGACCTCCGCGGTCGCGTTGATCCGCTCCAGCGATACCTCGGACACCATGAACTCAATGGCGTCCTCCATGGTCATCTCTCCGAGCTGCAGACCGACGTCCACGACCACGCGGGCGGCGCGCCACAGCGTTTCCTTCAGCTGCCCGAGGCGCGTCTTGGCACTGGAGTAGAAACCCGCGTCCTTCATCATCTCTTCACAGTAGAGCGCCCACCCCTCGATGAAGACCGTGTTCCAGAGGAGCTTCCGGACCTTGCGGCGGCCCAGATTGGCCCGAACGAGCTGGAGGTGGTGTCCCGGGTACGCCTCGTGGAGCGCGATGATGGGAATGGTGTGAACGCTGTGGCCGCGGAGCTGCTTCTCCTGGTCCTCCGGCGACAGGCTGTCGTCGATGGGCGTGACGTAGAAGAGCCCCCGTTGCTTCTTCTCAAAAGGCCCCGCCGGATGGTAGGCCGCGTACGGGAGGATCTTCCTCAGGAACACGGGAGTGTCGATTACCTCGAGCTCCTCGCCCTCGGCGACACTGACAAGGTCGTGTTTGAGGACGAACTCCCTTGCCCGAGCCATCTCGGAGGCGTAGTGCTGTCTCAGCCCGCCGGCGGGTGGATGCTCGCACTTGAGGTCGTCCATGATCTCATGTGACGTCCTGCCGGGATCGATCTCCCGAGCGACATCATCCATCTTCTCCCGTATCTCCGCCAGCATGCGCCTGCCGAGTTCTCTGAGCTCAGCGCTGTCCATGTCGAGCATGTGGTACTCACGCAGAAGCCACTCGTAGTTCTCCCGCCCCACGTGGAAGGGAGCGTCCGACCGCTCTGCCAGCCCCTCGAGATGATCCGCGGCTCCGCTGAATGCCTCGGCCGCGGTTGCGCTTGCGCGCTCGAGATCGGCTCGAAGTGACGGCACCTGCTCCGCGAGTCGCGGCACCACCGCCGTGACGAACCCCACTCCACTCCTGGCGATCTCGGCGCCGACGGTCGCGAACACCGCCGGTGGCGACTTGATGTTCTCACGCATCGCCCGGAGGACGGCGGGGATCTGTTCGAGCCTGCCGAGCAGCGAACGAACACGGTCCGGGAGCGGAGCGAAGTCACCGAGGATGAGCTCGTTGCACCCGGACAGCGCCGTGCCGACGTACTCGATGGGCTTGAACTCGTGCGAGCGGAGTTCCTCGTGTTCGAACACGGAACGCCTCAGTGAGGCCCGAAGTGCCGCCGCGTCGACCCTGGCTTCGAGCGGCTCGTCGCCCAGAGGGAGAGCCTCAAGCTCCGACAGGAGTCCCTTCAGATGATCGTTCTTCTCCTCCTGGGCAGCAGGCGAGAACTCACCCAGTTCGGCGTCGTGGTCGTGGACACCCAGGAATGTCGCGAGGACCGGATAGTCGGCAAGCAGCGTGCTCACGTAGCCGTCGACCACCCTGTCGAGTGCGGCGCTCATAAGACCTCCTGTACCGTTAGCGACTCCGGCTGTCACGCGTGTGGACTCATCGCATTCGGATTGTCACACAGGAGGGTCATGCGCTCAAGGCGATTTGCCGCACCCGACCGGCCGGCACGCGGCGGATCCGTCGGCAGCACGGAGCTTCTGGGCGGCAAGCGGCCCGGGGGTAGCGCGGGATCCCCGGTACACGCCGGCTCCGAGCCCAAGGGTCATCGCGCATTCGGCGAGACTACCTGCCAGCGAGTGCAGCAGCTGTCTTCGCACGGCGGAGCAGATGACCGGGAACGAGGCGCTCCTGTGCCGCCTGCCGAAGACCCGGTGCGTCAGCACGCCCCTCGCGGTAGAGGCCTGCTCACGCGTCGGCTCCACCGCGAATCGAATGTCCGAGACCAAAAAGGAGTTCAATCTTGCCAGGTCGGCGGGGTCGATGGGACCGCCGCCGACATGACGCCCCGCGGGCCGAGCTCTTACCGTCCGGCCAGGACACCTGTGTGCTGCGGTTGCCCCTCTCATCACATGCCCGTCCGATTCCGCGGGTTTCACCGGCAGGGCCTCGGGGCCTGGTCAGGCGCGCCCAGCATCGTCACCACCACACCACGCCGGCTCCTCCGCACGAGCCGGCGCCACCCACCAGTCCCCTCACCCCACTTGATACGTTCCTGCGAGGTGGTTTCAGAGCAACCGGCGTGCCATCGCGTCCCTCGTGCGTCCGGAGCGGACCCCCACCCCGCGCAAGGCCGCCTCCCGTCGCCAGCTAGAGCAGTTTGCCCCACCAATAGAAACGGGGCCCCGCCGCAAGAGCGAGGCCCCGCCGTGAATCTCGTTGACGGCTTCAGCCGCGACGAGCACGCCT
>JALGZG010000152.1 GCA_025782345.1 bacterium
CACGATCTACTGGATCAGCGTTCAGGCGATAGTCTGCATGCCTGATCTGGGGTGGGCGTGGTGCGAATGTGACCCGGTGTACCACTGGAACGACGAGTCTGTGTGGAGGTCCGATAACCCCGATCCCAACTGGTACTTCCCGAACTGGACTCCGGTCAGCGTTTACACCGCTGGGGTATACGACCGAGCGGACCTCTCGTTCCGGTTGATCTCGGAGCCTGGCTCACCGGTTGAGGAATCGAGCTGGGGTAACATCAAGGCGCTGTTCAGGTAGACGTTGTCGCGTCCATCCTAGGACGCAAGCCGCGTATGACGTGCCGCGGGAGTCTCCTGTCACGTTCCGCGTGCGCGGCGCGGTGACACGTCTGGTTCTCGGTCGATTAGGGGGGAGGCGCGATGGCGAGCGGTCGCTGTGCCGAGCTTTTGGGCGATGTGAGTTCGGACCACGAGCTGTGATCTTCTCGCTTCGGAGTATGAGGAGGATCAGAACATGAGACTGGGAAGACTTGTGGCAACGGTTGCGCTGGTGTTGATTGCTAGCGCCGCGCTTGCCGACGTGAAATGGGAGCAGCTGCCGGACCCTGCGGGGCATTCGTGGATTTCACAGGAGGATATCTGCAATCCGTATTCCGGTGAGTGCGCGGACGATTTCTTGTGCGAGGACGGCTTCCCTGTCACGGCTGTCGAGTGGTGGGGCACCACAGGATGGGGAACGCTTCTGCCCGACCACTACATCATCAGGTTCTACTCCGACGTTCCGGCCGGAACCGGGGGGATTTCGTGGAGCCGTCCGGGCGACCTCCTCTACGAGGAGGAGTGTTTGGACTTCACTGCGGAGTGGGATCCATCTCTGGCCCAATGGCACTTCTATCAGGATCTCGGCGTGCCGTTCTGCCAGGAGCTCGGGACGATCTACTGGTTTAGCGTCGTAGGAGTGGTCTGCTACAGCGGCGGCACAGGAGCGTTCTGGTGTGACTGCCTCGAGGATGACTGGTGGAATGACGTCGCCGTCTACAGGAGCGCCGATCTCGGGTACCCCGATTGGATTCCGCTAGATGTGTACGCTCCCACCTACGGTCGCAATGACCTCTCCTTCGTGCTCCATGGTTTCCTTGGGAACGTCATTTGCGATCCCGATCCGCTCGACCTCGTGGTCGTCAGCCCGACCGGGAGCATTGACGTCGACTACCTCGGCGGCGGCGGTGGCCTGCTCTACGGCTACTCGGTGACGGTGACGTGGGACGACTCGGTGGCGGATCTGACCGGCATCACTGAGGGCAGCCTGCTGTCCGATGCCGGAGCGACGACCTTCTTCTACTATGGCACCGGCGGCACTCGGACCATCGACTGCGCGCTCCTCGATCCGCTGCCTGGTGTAAGCGGCCCCGGCACGCTGTTCACGCTCGCGTTCAGCGCGGCCAGTCCGCCTACTTCCGGGACGAGCACGGTTGCCCTTGGTCCGGTCGCGTTCCGCGACAATGCGAACGCGCCTCTGTCCGGGTTCCATGTGGATTGTGGGTGGATCAACGTGGACGTCACCGGCCCTGTCTTCACGGACGTGTCCCTCGCGAACCTGACGCTCGGTCACACCGACGACTACGCGAAGAACACTGACAATCTCGAGCTAACGGCAGACGTCACCGACGACTACTCGCTGCTCAGCTTGGGCGACATCGTTGCTAACCTCTCGGGACTCATCTCCGGTGGAGGAACGGCAGTCGTCGCGGAAGAGTACACCGGCGGCCGGGCCAAATGGACGGCGGCGCTCGCGAACGTGACGCTCACGACTGATGGAGTGCAGTCGGTCACCGTGACGGCGACGGACTGGCTTGGTAACAGCACGAGTGACAGCGACGGCATCATCGTCGACAACACGGCACCTGGCACGGTCGCTGGATTCGCCGCAGCGCCTGCTCACCAGGAGGTCGCCCTTTCGTGGAGTGACGCGAGCGGTGCGGACGCCAACTACTATCGAGTGCTCGTTCGCTACGACGCATGGGGCGCCTATCCGCTCTACGACACGTCCGCGCCGGCCTATCCGGCTGGCGTGACGGCCGGCGACGGCGAGGCCTTCTGGGGCGATGCCGGGAGTGCGACGCACGCGATCCTACCTCGCGACATCCACTACTACAGCGCCTTCGTGTACGATTGGGCGCTCAACGTCGGTGGTGTGGACAGCGGTGGCCAGGACCGTTCCACGAACTACTGGTTGGGCGACGTCGCGAATACGGGCGATAGCTGGGTCGCGGACGGTCTTGTGACCGTGCACGACATCAACAAGCTCGGCGGCGCATATGCGATCGTGAACCCGGCCGGTAACAACGCCGAGTGCAACGTCGGACCGACGCATGATCACAGCAGAGTCGGCATCCCGCTTCCACACGACGGTGGCACGGCGGTCGTGAACTTCGAAGATCTGATGATCTTCTCGATGAACTACGGCGTTGTGGCGGCGAAGGTGGTGCCATTCCTCGGTGAGCCGGGTGTGGGTGACCTGGCGCTGGCGCTGGTCGAGAACGGACGCAGGAACGGTGGCGTGCTCGAACTGGCTCTGCGTCTCGAGGGCAACCTCGGTGATGTGAAGGGCTTGACGGCCGAGCTCGAGTTCGAGGGGTTGGAGTTCCTGTCGGCTCGTCTGAGCGATGACATGAGCTCGCCTCTGGCCGATGTGTTCTTCTGGAGCGACGCGACAAGCCGCAGCGTGCAGGTCGACGCGGCCGTGCTTGGCACGGACGTGACGATCGGCGGCTCCGGTGATGTCGTGCTGTTCACCTTCCAGGTTCTGGATGAGACGTACTCGGTCGACTTCGCGTCGGCGCAGCTGCGCGGTGCGGCGAACGAGGATCTCACGGCAGAGCTTGAGGGCCTGAGTTCCGACGGCGTGCCCGTGGCGTTCAAGCTGGTCCAGAACGCTCCCAACCCGTTCAACCCTGTGACGAAGGTGGCCTACCACGTGCCGAGCGCGTCGCGCGTGACGATCCGCGTCTTTGACGTGACGGGTCGTCTCGTGACGACGCTGGTTGATGGCGTGGTAGAGCCGGGCCGTCACACGGCTGTCTGGAACGGGACGAACGATGCCGGCGAGTCCGTCGGCAGCGGCGTCTACTTCTGCACGATGGAGACGCCTGACTACAGCAGCTCGCACAAGATGACGCTGCTGAAGTAGCTCGATCCCCCGGGCGGGGCCGGGCTCTGCTCCCGGTCCCGTCCAAACCCCGTGGAACAGGGCGGCTCCCTGGTCGCCGACACGAGCTGGTCGGTCGTGAAGTCGCTTTGTCGCGGATTCTCTCGCCGGCGGTCCAGTCCGCACCGGACCGCAGACCCCTCAGGCGGGGCCATGGGAACTCGGCCCCGCTCTCCTCTCCGCATCCGTGTGCCCGGTGAGCGGCTGCATCACCATGACGCCAAGGGAGAATCAGCGCGGCGACGGTCCTAGGTATCTGGGTCGCATCCCCCAACCGTCGGTGAGACGGGCGGTTGGAGCACAACGCAGCCCGGCCTAGGCCGGTCTGCATCGATGTAGCGGGCGGATGGCACAGCATGGCGAGTTACGGCGGGCACTGACATATTACCGCACGCGCCAATGTATACCCTTGACTACCTGAATGACGGCGCGTTCTCATCACCATTGTCAGGATGCGTTGTTGACATGGTGGCGGAGGGCGGTATGCTCTTTGAGGACACCTCACATGACTGTCTCTCATGTGCAGCGGGGGCGAGCGTCCTCGCTAACCGCTGCACGGAGCGGGGGAGCAGGCTCTACTCTGACGTTCCGGCTGACCCACCGGATGAGCCATGGAGCCAGCCGGGCGATCTCACACATGAGGGAGAATGTCTGTTCAGCGCTCCGGGAAGGACGGTGATCGTGCACAGTTAGAGGCCGTTGCTCGACCGATCAGGGGGGAGGCGCGATGGCGAGCGGTCGCTGTACCGAGCTTTTGAGCGATGGGAGTTCGGATTGCGAGCTGTGATCTTCTCGCTTCGGAGGATGTGGAGGATCAGAAGATGAGACTGGGAAGACTTGTGGCAACAGTTGCGCTCGTGTTGATCGCTGGCGCCGCGCTTGCCGAGGTGAAATGGGAGCAGTACCCGGACCCTGACGGACTTCCATGGATGGCGGAGCTGGATATCTGTGACGTACACACCGCTGAGATGGCGGACGATTTCTTGTGCGAGGACGGCTTCCCTGTCACGGCTGTCGAGTGGTGGGGTCCCTATAACACGTCTGACCACTACCTCATCAGATTCTACAGCGACGTGCCCGCGGGTGGCGGTGAGCCGTGGAGCCATCCGGGCGACCTGCTCTACGAGGAGGAATGCTGGGATTTCACTGCGGTGTGGGATCCGGTTCTGTTGCAGTTCCGCTTCTCCCAGGATCTCGCGGTGCCGTTCTGCCAGGAACTCGGGACGATCTACTGGTTCAGCGTCCTGGGAGTGGTCTGCACAAACGAAGACGAATGGGCGTATTGGTGTGACTGTGGCGAAGACGTGTTCGTGTGGAACGACGCAGCCGTCATAAGGAGCGACTGGCTCGGATATCCTGACTGGACTGCACTGAGCGAGTACGCCGGCGGCGCCTACGGCCACAGAGAGCTCTCCTTCGTGCTCCACGGTTTGTCTGGGAACGTCATTTGCGATCCTGACCCGCTCGATCTCGTGGTCGGCAGCCCGTCGGGCACCATCGACGTCAAGTACCTCGGCTGTGGGAGCGGGTTGCTCTACGGCTACTCGGTGACCGTGACGTGGGATGAGACGAAGGCGACCCTCACCGGCATCACCGAGGGCAGCCTGCTGTCCGATGCCGGAGGGACGACCTTCTTCTACTACGGCAGCGGCGGCACTTGGACCATCGATGGCTCGCTGACGGGCGGTGCGGTCGGAGTCACGGGTCCGGGTACGCTGTTCACGGTCACGTTCGACGGGGGCGTTTCGGGGACGAGCACTGTCTTCCTTGGTCCCGTCTTGTTCCGCGACAATGCGAACGCGCCTCTGTCCGGGTTCCATGTGGATCACGGGTGGATCAACGTGGACGTCACCGGCCCCCTCTTCACGGACGTGTTCCTCGCGAACCTGACGCTCGGTCACACCGACGACTACGCGAAGAACACTGACGATCTCCAGCTGACGGCAGACGTCACCGACGACTACTCGCTCAGCCAGGGCAACATCGTTGCGGACCTCTCGGGACTCATCTCAGGAGGCGGAACGGAAGTCGTCGCGGAAGAGTACACCGGCGGCCAGGCCAAATGGACGACGGCGCTCGCGAACGTGACCCTCATGGCTGATGGAGTGCAGTCGGTCACCGTGACGGCGACCGATTGGCTTGGCAACAGCGCGAGTGATAGCGACGACATCATCGTCGACAACACGGCACCTGGCACGGTCGCCGGACTTGCGGCGGCACCTGCTCATGAGGAGGTCGTCCTTTCGTGGAGCGACGCGAGCGGTGCGGACCTCAACTACTGCGGCGTGATGGTCCGCTACGACGTCTGGGGTGACTACCCGCTCTACGATCTCCCCGATCCGGCGCCCTACCCGGGTGACGAGACCGCAGGTGTTCTGGCCTTCAGTGGTGTCGGGACCGGGACGACGTTCGGCGTGGTCCCGCGTGACATCCACTACTTCAGCGCCTTCGTATACGACTGGGCCTTGAACTACGGCACCGTGACGACAGCGGGCCAGGACCGTTCCACGAACTACTGGCTCGGTGATGTGGCCGTCGGCCTCGGCGTCTGGGGCTACAACGGTCTCGTGAATGCGGCCGACATCGACAAACTCGCGGGCACGTACGCGGTTGCGGGCCCGACGGGGAACGACGCCGAGTGCGACGTCGGCCCGACGGACGATCACAGTCGCGTAGGCATCCCCACGCCGGATGACATGGTGAACTTCGAGGACCTTATGATCTTCGCCATGAACTACGGCGCCGTGGCGGCGCGGATCGTGCCGTTCCTCGGTGAGCCGGGTGTGGGTGACCTGGCTCTGGTGCTGGTCGAGAACGGTCGCTCGAACGACGGCGTAGTCGAACTGGCTGTCCGTCTCGAGGGTAACCTCGGTGATGTGAAGGGCTTCACGGTGGACCTCGAGTTCGACGGGCTGGAGTTCCTTTCGGCCCGCCTGAGCGATGAGATGGTCTCGCCACTGGGCAGTATGTTCTTCTGGAGCGGCGCGACCTCCCGCGGCGTGCAGGTCGACGCGGCCGTGCTCGGCACGGACGTGACGATCGGCGGTTCCGGTGACGTCGCAGTGCTCACCTTCCAGGTTCTGGACGAGACGTACTCGGTCGACTTCACGTCGGCGCAGCTGCGCGGAGCGGCGAACGAGGATCTCACGGCCGAACTCGAAGGCCTGAGCTCCGAGGGCGTGCCTGTGGCGTTCAAGCTGGTCCAGAATAGCCCGAACCCATTCAATCCTGTGACTAAGGTGGCCTACCACGTGCCGAGCGAGTCGCGCGTGACGATCCGCGTCTTTGACGTGACGGGTCGTCTTGTGGCGACGCTGGTGGACGGTGTGGTGGAGCCGGGCCGTCACCAGGCTGTCTGGAACGGGACGAACGATCGTGGTGAGTCTGTCGGCAGCGGCGTCTACTTCTGCACGATGGAAACGCCTGACTTCCGCGATTCACACAAGATGACGCTTCTGAAGTAGCCTGAGCTGGAGTGGGCCAGGGGCTCACGGCCCCTGGCACCGCCCAACGCCGTGACTCGCGTGGGTTCTGGTGCGTCCGTTCCTGTGGGGGCAAGATCACCTGGAGCGAGTCCTTGGCTGGCGGGAGGAGGCGATGCGATGGAGCGTTCGAGTACAGCTGAATGCCTGAGCCAGGAAGAATCAGGCGGGCAGCCGTCTCTTCTTCAGCCATCCAGAACCGGAGGATCGGGAAATGAGATTGATAGGATTCGTGGTGGCACTCGCGCTGGTGCTCGTAGCGGCTGTCGCGGTTGCTGAGGTGGAATGGGAGCAGCTTCCGGCTGACCCCGACTTCATGCACCCGGTGGGCTCGATGCTGGATCTGGCCGGACCGGTGACTGGTGAGGCCGCCGACGACTTCCTCTGTGACAATGGGAGCGCAATCTCCGCGGTCGAGTGGTGGGGTGTACACGCTCCTGAGCATTGCGGGGCGCCCCAGTACTTCACTATCAGGTTCTACGAGGACGTCCCGGGCCCGCCGTTCTCACATCCGGCCGATGATCCTCCCATCTATGAGGAGGTATTTTCGACTTTCGCGCAAGTGTGGGACGAGGAGTACGAGCAGTACCGCTACTACCGGGAGTTCCTCATCCCGGTCTACCAGGAAGCAGGCACGATCTACTGGATCAGCATCCAGGGAGCGGTGACCGATGCAATGGACTGCAGCTGGTATTGGTGCAACTCGCTGAACTACTGGAATGACGAAGCGGTATGGAGATCCGACTACGACCACGAGTACTGGTACTGTCCTGACTGGACTCCATACAGCGTGCACACTGGGGGAGTGGGCACGGCGTACTACGCCGAGCTCGCGTTCAGGCTGTACTCCGAGCCTACTGCAGGAGCTGAGGGACTCACTGAGGGATTCAGTTGGGGTAACATCAAGGCGCTGTTCAGGTAGGGACGGGGGCATGTCGTCACTGCGCCGGACGACGCCTGGGCCACAGTGGGCCAGGCGGGCGATGGTGTTCTTGTTGGGTTTCCGAGTCTGGGGGATTCGAGAATGAGACCGATAGGATTCATGGTGGCACTCGCGCTGGTGCTCGTAGCGGCTGTCACGGTTGCTGAGGGGAGTTGGGAGCAGCTTCCAGCTGATCCCGAGTTCATGTACGCAGTGGGCTCGATGCTGGATCTGGCCGGACCGGTGACTGGTGAGGCCGCCGACGACTTCCTCTTCGACAATGGAAGCGTAATCACCGCGGTCGAGTGGTGGGGCATACACGCTGCCGAGTATTGCGGGGCGCCTCAGTACTTCACTATCAGGTTCTACGAGGACGTCCCGGGCCCGCCGTTCTCGCATCCGGCCGATGATCCTCCTGTCTACGAGGAGGTACTCTCGGGTTTCGTGCAGGTGTGGGAAGAGGAGCACGAGCGGTTCTACTACTACGCGGTGCTCACGTCCCCGTTCTACCCGGAGGAAGGCACGGTCTACTGGATCAGCATCCAGGGAGCGGTGACCGATGCAATGGACTGCGGCTGGTATTGGTGTAACTCGCTGGACTACTGGAATGACGAAGCGGTATGGAGATCCGACTACGATCACGAGTACTGGTACTGTCCTGACTGGACTCCATACAGCGTGCACACTGGGGGAGTGGGCTACGCGTACTACGTCGAGCTCGCGTTCCGGCTGATCTGGGAGCCTGCTTCACCGGTTGAGGGGTTGAGCTGGGGTAACATCAAAGCGCTGTTCCGCTGATGCGGGACGCCGGCACCTACGAGGTTCTCTGGGACGGGACCGACGACTACGGGGCCGGGATTATCGTGGAGCTTGGCGGCTCTCCGGTCGACGATACGAGCTGGTCGGTCGTCAAGTCACTCTATTGCTGATTCTATGGCCGGTGGTCTCGCCCGCACCGGGCCACAGGCGCTTCAGGCGGGGCCGAGGGAACTCGGCCCCGCTCTCCTTTGTGCATCCTCGACTCGTTTGCCGGCACATCACAAGCCTCCTTGAGCGCGCTCTATCTCTCGGATAGAATAGCAGGCAAGGGTCCGCGTCCAGGCACGCTCAGCATGACGTGCCCACGCATCGCAACCATGGACCCGCTTCTGCTCAACGCACTCTTTGGAGGTGTTGGTGTGAAAGCGGAACTGGTACGAATCGAAGCGGGTGA
>JALGZG010000386.1 GCA_025782345.1 bacterium
AGTACCACCAGGATGACGAGCACGTGGAGGAGCGCGCCCATGAACCGGGACAGGAACTCGACCAGAATGTCCGAGAGCTTGGTCTTGCGCATGGACCGCTTGAAGAACGCGAGGGCTATCCGGGCAACGATGATCCCGGCAACCAGCGCCACCACGGCGGTCAGAAGCTGCATCAATGTGATATTCACTAACGGCAGGGTCGCATCCAGACTCACGGCTACCTCCTGGCCCTGTGGCGGACCGGCTGTGGAGAACGACGCACGCTCGCCGAGCGATGGCGCGTCGGTCTCGCTCTGTTTGGAATGTCAGATGGAATATCACGCCGCAGCGCTGGTTGTCAAGTCGGTTCCCCCGGGCCGCAACTGCTCTGAACTGCGCCAATTGGCCTTGACACACGCCTACGCTGGCAATAACATGACGGCGGTTGAGGCCGTTCTGGGGGCTTTCTCCGCCTTGTCCGGCGACCCGGCCTTTCGGGCTGACAACTCAAGGTGTTCGAGCATGCTTGCCATCGGGGTTACCGCTGCTCGTGGTGTTCCGTGGGTGCTGGCGATGCCCCTCGCCGGGGTCGCGGCGGCGCTCGTGGCGGGCATCGCGATCGGCTGGCTGTCCGGCAGGGCCCAACGGCTGCTGGCAGCGCAGAAGCGCCGCGAGATCACCAGGAGCAAACACCAGCTTCAGGCCATATTCGACGGCATCACCGACGGACTCATAATCGTGGACAGAGACTTCACCGTCATGGCCATTAACAAGGCCGAGGCCGCCTTCCTGGGCAGCACGCCTCAGGACCTGGTGGGGAAGCCGTGCTACGAGATCTACTGCAGGGGTGATAAGGCCTGCGAGGCCTGTCCCGCTCACGAGACCTTCGCGACCGGCAAATGCGTTCTCGTTTCCAAGATCGCACACCCGTCCGGGTACCATCGCACGGGTGTCGACGTCTACACGTTTCCGGTCAGGGACGAGAACGGTAGGACCATCCAGGCCATCCAGTACATCAAGGATGTCACCGACCGCCTCAAGCTCCAGAGCCAGCTTCGCGAGGTGGAACAGATGACCGGCATCGGTCACATGGCGGCCAACGTCGCGCACGAGATCCGGAACCCGCTGATCGCAGTGGGCGGGTTTGCGAGGCAACTGCACGAGAGCCTGGAACCCGACGACCCCCGCAGGGAGTTCACCGGCATCATCCTCGAGGAGGTTACGAGACTCGAGCAGATCCTGCGCGAGCAGCTGACGCTCGAGAGGCATCTTCAGCCGGTGCTCGCTCCTGTCGAGGTCAACCGGATACTCAAGGACGTCTGGAAGCTGCTCTCGCACGGGATGCTCTCATCGCGGGTGCGGCTTATCGGCAACCTCGCGGACGGGTTGCCGGTGACGATGGGGGACACCAATCAGCTCGTTCCTCAACGTCATCAGTAACGCGGTTCAGTCGATGCCGGACGGTGGGAGGATCGAGATCTCGACAGAGCAGTCCGGGCATATGATAGTCGTTACGGTCCGCGACAACGGCCCCGGCATTCCCGAGGAGATCATGGACAAGCTGTTTGTGCCCTTCTTCACGACGAGGAAGGTGGGGTCGGGACTCGGGATGCCCGTGACCCTGAGGATCGTGGAGAACCACGGCGGCAACATCAGCGTGGACAGCACTCCCGGTGAGGGGACGACCGTGCGCATCTCGATCCCTATAGTGAGAAGCGCACCCGAGGTCGAGCATCGGGCGCTCTATGGCGATTCACCGGAGGTTCCGAATGACGAAACTGCTGGTCGTCGATGACGAGAAGAACATCAGGAGACTCTACGAGACCGAACTCACGCGTGACGGCTACGAAGTAGTTACGGCCGAGAGCGCCGAGGAAGCGCTCGAAGAGCTTGAGCGGTCCGAGCCGGACCTGGTCGTGCTCGATATCAGGCTCGAGGGGATGGACGGCATCGACTGCCTGCGCAGCATCATGGAGACGAGGAGGGATCTTCCCGTCATCCTCAACTCGGCGTATTCGACATACAAACAGGACTTCGCGTCGTGGATGGCCGACGCGTACGTGGTGAAGTCCGCGGACCTCACTGAGCTCAAGGACACGATCAAGGACGTGCTCGCGAAGCGCGGCAAGGCCTGAGAGATCGCGGCGGAGGGCGCAGGTGAAACGGAGCCAGACTTACAGGGAACTGCTGGACTTCAGGAAGAAACTCAGGGCGGCGCCGGACGACGTCGATGCGCTGTCCGAGCTCGCGTCCGTCTATATGAAGTCCGGTCGCTCCGCTGATGCCGTCGTGGTGCTACAGCAACTCCTGGCCAAGCGACCGCGCGATGCCAACGCGATGATCGACTGCGGCACGTGCTACCGTCGGCTGGGGCTTCTGGAATCGGCGGCCACCGAGTTCGAGCGCGCCGCGAGAACCGCCCCCGGAAGCGCGACCGCCCGCTACAACCTGGGCCGCACGTACGATCTCATGGGGCGGTTCGAGGATGCAATCGGGCAGCACTCCGCGGCCATCGAGCTCTCTCCTGACGATCCTGAACCCCACTACCGCCTCGGCGTGACCTTCGCTCGCAAGCGGGAGTTTGAGGAGGCGGGCAGGAGCTACGAGAGAGCCATCGAGGCCGACTACGGATGCGCCAAGGCTCATACCAACCTGGGCTACACACTCGACCGGCTCGGCAAGACGGAGGCGGCCATCCTGGAGTTCAAGCGGGCCATCGAGATCGACCCGGACAACGCGGAGCGCCACCTGAATCTCGGCGCCATCTACGGTGAGAAGGGGATGCTGCCCGAGGCCATCGAGGAGTTCAGGTCCGCGAGCGCGATCGACCCGACGAGCGCAGAGGCCCACTTCAATCTGGGCACTGCCCTTCTCGGATGTGACGAAGGCGACGAGGCCGCGGTCGAGCTTGAGTTGGCTGTGAAGTACGCCGCGGACAACCCCACGGCCCACTACAGACTCGGCCTGGTCTACTCGGGGAAGGGCATGTTCGCCAAGGCCCTCGTGGAGTTTCAGCGGGTGATCGCCCTCGAGGGAGAGACGGGCGACGCCTGCTACCAGATAGGTTTCGTGCTCTCGTCGCTCGACCGTCTGGACGACGCCGAGCGGTTCCTCCGCAAGGCCGCCGCTACCTCCCCCGATGATCCGAAGATCCACTATCAGCTTGGGATCGTGATGGACCGCCTGGGAAGGAGCGTCGATGCGGTCGACTCCTACAGGCGGGCCGACAAGCTCCACGCTCGATCCTAGCGCCCGCAGGGAAGGAGCACGCCCTCTCATGTCTTTCGGTCGCTTCGTCCTTCCGGCTCTTCTCGCGTGCTGCCTGCTCCTTCCGGCTTCCGGAGCGACCGCGGAGTCGGCAGCCTCCGAGTCACCGGCGACAGAGCCCGCCGCCGGGAGGCCGTCAATCGCGGCGCAACGCATAGCGAGACCGCCCGCTGATGTGCCGCTGAACCACTGGTCATACCCGTTGCTCGAGAGACTCCAGGCCAGAGGCGTCATCGACATCGACCTTTCCACACGACCGGTGTCGCGATCAGACGTGGCGGCCGCGGTTTCTGCCGCCCAGAGCTCTGATGCTCCCGCGCCAGGCTTCCTCAGCGCGAGGGAGGTGTGGTTCCTCTCCAGGCTCGCAGCCGAATTCGTCCGCGGTGAGGTCGATTCGCCCGCCTTCAGCACGGGCACGGGTTCGGCCTCGTTTGGTCTGGGCATCACGATGTTCATGCAGATGCGCCACGGTGCGGAGGCGGTGGAGCTCGATCTGTGGCCCGGTAGCGCACCGGGCGGGATCGCGCCGCTCAAGGGCGTTGGCAGCGGGACCGGCGGAGACGCCGGCGGCGGGGGCGACAGGGACGTCTGGGACGACGTCGGCGACGAGGCGCAGCTCGATGTCGCGTCCGACATAAGCTACGAGATATGGGGCGGAGTGGAAGGCCTCATCGGATTCTACGCCGACACCCAGCTGCTCCTGGGCGGGCAGGACGGGGCTCGGCAGGTCCAGCTCTCCAGCAGGGTAAGGACCTGGCGCGGGGTATCTGCAAGCTCCGAGCGGGCCTAC
Organism: bacterium; assembly: GCA_025782345.1. Lineage (GTDB taxonomy): Bacteria > Joyebacterota > Joyebacteria > Joyebacterales > Joyebacteraceae > JALGZG01. Next base: position 4,037 of record JALGZG010000386.1, read on the forward strand.
GTCAAGCTTGAGCGCCCGAGCTACTCGATCGTGTTGGGGCGACGCGGCACCGCGTGGGGCCGCTCCAGGTGGGGGCGCCTGATGCTGTCGGGCACGGCGCCCACGTTCGACCAGCTCAATGCGAGATACGAGGTGGGGGCGCTTTCGTTCGAGGCGATTCACGCGTTCCTCGAGTACGAGGAGCTGGGTACGGAGACGGACCTCGGTGATGCGGAGAGTCTGTTCCTCGCGGGCCACCGGATGGTCGTGCGGGGCAAGTGGGGGAGCGTCGGGTTGGGTGAGGCGGTCGTATACAGTTCGGTCCTGCCGGATCCGGTCTACCTCAACCCGCTCATGCCCTACTACCTGGCTCAGCACAACGAGCGCTCCAACGACAACGTGCTCTGGCTGTTGGACGGCGTGTATCACGTTCGCCCGGGCCTCACGGCATACGGGGAGTTCGTCATCGACGATCTCCAGTATGAGAGGTCGACCGAGAACCCGGACAAGTACGGCCTGACGCTCGGCGGAGCGTGGTACGGTGCGGTCCGCAGCTTCGATGCCGAGCTGACCGCGGAGTATACGAACGTCCGGAACTGGACGTACACTCACACGCATACCGAGCACCGCTTCGCGCAGGACGGGCTGCCGATAGGGTTCGAACTCGGGCCGGACGCGGACAGGTTCCGGGCCGAGTTCATGTTCCATCCGGCGGTGAAGTGGTCCGTCGGGACCACCTACCAGCACGCGAGGAAGGGCGTTGGCCGGATCACCGACCCGTTCGAGGACGGCGAGAACCCCGAGCCCACGTTCCCGTCGGGCGTGGTCGAGACCACCGACAGAGTGGGTGTCGAACTCGGGTATCAGAGTCTGGAGAGGATCACGGCCGGTCTGGGAGCGGCATACGAGTCGGTCGCGAACGTGGGGAACATCCTTGGCAAGGACGACGACGGGTGGGAGTTCTGGGTGGGTGTTGAGTTCCGAATCTAGGGCCATTGCGCTCATCGAACTCCTCCGTCCGATCAACGGGCTGATGGCTGCTGCCGCCGTCCTCGTGGGCGCGTTCGTCTCGCGTTCACCGACGTTTTGGTGGCCGGCGCTCGCCGGCGCCGTGTCCGCGTTCGCCGCGGCGGGCGCCGCCAACGCGCTGAACGACCGGCTGGACCTGGTGTCCGATCGGATCAACCGTCTAGGCAGACCGATACCGTCCGGACGTCTGTCGCGGGCGGCGGCCACGACCGCGGCGTGCGTGTGTGGTCTCGTCTCTGTGGGGTTGGCCGCGGTGATAGGCCCCGCCGCCGTCACGCTCGCGCTCACATGGCTGGTTCTGACCGCGGTCTATTCGCGCTTTCTCAAGGGTGTACCGCTCGCGGGCAACGCCGCGGTGGCGCTGGTGGCGTCCACGCCGTTTCTCATGGGCGGGCTCTCGCAGGGCAAGTATCTGCTGGCTGCCATTCCATGCGCGCTGGCGTTCTTGGTCCACCTCGCGCGTGAGATCGTGAAGGATGTGGAGGACATCGCCGGCGACGAGGCGGCGGGAGTGCGCACCTTCGCCGTGCGGCGCGGCGCATCGGCCGCTTTCGCGGTCACGCGTGGCGTCCTGATCGTCCTGATAGCGCTGGCGGCGCTGCCGTTCGCGTTCCGGGTCTACGGCTGGGGTTACGCCGCCGTTCTGATCGTCATCGATGTCGTGCTGATCCGGCTGCTTGTGTCGATGGGAACGAGCTCCGCGAATACGGGCCTGCGGAGGCCGTCCAATGCCCTGAAGGCAGTGATGGCGCTGGGTCTCCTGGCCTTCATCGTGGGGGTGCTCTGAAGCATGACAGTGTGGGGGTACTCTGAAGCATGACAGTCCTCGAGGGGATTGCCCTGGGGTTGCTGCAGGGACTGACGGAATTCCTGCCGGTGTCGAGTTCGGGCCACCTGGCCCTGGCGGAGCACTTCTTCTCTATAGAGAGTCCCGGAGTTACCTTTGAGGTGTTCGTTCACTTCGGGACGGCGATGGCCGTCGTGCTCTTCTTCCGGAGACGCATCGCGAGCATCCTCGTGGCTCTGGCGCGTTGCGTGACGCGGTTGCAGCACGACGCGGCCGAGGTGCGACTCGCGCTGCACCTCCTCCTGGCGACCGTTCCGGCCGCGGCGGTCGGCTACTTCCTCGCTCCCCGCATCGAGCAGGCATTCACGAGCCCAGTGCTCGTTTCTGTTCTCCTGATGGTCACAGGTTTCATACTGTGGTTCTCGGGCAAGCTCTTTCCGGGCACGAAGGTACGCGGAACCTGGCTGGATGCGCTTGTCATCGGCGCGGCGCAGGCGCTCGCGATTCTGCCGGGTATCTCGCGCTCCGGGTCGACGATAACCGCCGGGTTGGCCGTGGGGCTGGAGCGCAGGGCCGCGGCCGAGTTCGCCTTTCTACTCTCGGTCCCCGTCATATTCGGCGCCGCTGCAGCGAGTCTGGGAGACGCTCTTACGGCCGGTGCGTCCTCGGGCGCGGCGCTGGCGCTGGGGACACTGGCCGCCTTCCTGTCGGCGCTGCCCGCGATCGCCCTGCTCCTCCGGGCCGTGACGGCCGGGAAACTGTCGAGCTTCGCGTACTACTGCTGGGCCGTGGGCGCCGTGTCGCTGGCGTTCGTTGTAACGGGACATTGAACGGTAATCTGTTGAAAGGAGGCATCACTGTGAGACGATGTCAGATCATCTCCGTAGTCGTACTGGTAGCGGTCACCGCCGCGGTCTCGCAGGCCGCTGGTGAGCCGGGCGTTTCCATCACCGTCTACAACAGGGACCTTGCCCTGGTGAAAGACGTGCGGGAGATGGACATAGAGTCCGGTGTCAACGAACTCAGGTTCGACGACGTCGCGGCCAGGATCGACCCGACCAGTGTGCATTTCAAGGTGCTCACTGGACTCCCGGCCAGCGTCTGGGAGCAGAACTACCGGTTTGACCTCGCGAGTTCCTCCAAGATCCTCGAGAAGTACCTCGAGACGGAGATCGACGTGATAGGAGAGGACGCCGATCTGTTCACGGGCAGGCTGGTCAGTTTCGACAACTCGTCCATCGTGCTGGACCAGGGGCAGGGGACGGGGCCCGTCATCACGTTGAACCGGGAGAAGGTGTCCTACATCAGATTCCCCAGGCTGCCGTCGGGACTGATCTCGAAGCCCACGCTTGTCTGGAAGCTCGGTGCGGAGAAGGGCGGCGACAGACTGGTCGAGGTCACGTACATGACCTCCAGCATCAACTGGCACGCCGAGTACGTCGGCGTTATCGACGCTGAGGATTCGAACATAGACCTTGCCGCCTGGGTATCGATAGACAATCGCTCGGGCGCGACGTACAGGGACGCACAGCTGGATCTCGTGGCGGGGGACGTCCACCGGGCTCAGGAGTGGGGCAGAGGCGACATGTACGCAGAGGCGGAGGGCGTGGTGCTCGCGAAGGGCGCCGCTCCGCCGTCCTTCCAGGAGGAGTCTCTCTTCGAGTACCACCTCTACAAGCTGTCCACCCCGGCCACCGTGGCCGACAAGGAGATCAAGCAGCTGACCTTCTTCCCGAGCACTGACGTCGGCGTCGAGAAGGTCCTGGAGTTCGATCACCACAAGAGCGGCGACGTCCGCGTGCTGCTCGAGTTCGAGAACTCCGAGGAGGCCGGGCTTGGCATACCGCTTCCGGCCGGGAAGGTGCGGATGTACAAGGCCGACTCCGTCGGTGCGCTCCAGTTCATCGGCGAGGATCGGATCGACCACACGGCGAAGGACGAGGAGTTGAGCCTCTACATGGGCAACGCCTTCGACGTCGCGGCCGAGCGCAAGACGCTCGAGTCGCGCCGCATAACCGACAGGATCCGCGAAGAGGACTACGAGGTCTCTCTCCGGAATCACAAGGATGAGGACGTGGTCATCAGGCTTGTCGACCACCCCCGTGGGTTCTGGAAGATCACCCGCTCCACGCACGATTTCACGAAGACGGAAGCCTACAGAATCGAGGTTTCTGTGCCGGTCGAGCGTGACGGGGAGGCCGTCGTCAGCTACACTGTTAGGTACGAGTACTAGCTGCCAGGTACAACGACTCGCATCCCGGAGGCACTGATGGAGTCCGTCGGGGAACTCCTGAAGCACGAACGAGAAGCGCAGGGCAAGACGGTAGAAGATGTGGCCAGGGCCACGAAGCTGAGCAGGCTCATTCTGGAGGCGCTGGAGGGAGACCACTTCAGCGTCCTGCCGGCGGCGGTCTATGTCAAAGGTCACCTGCGGACCTACGCGCGGTTCCTCGGAATGAACGAGGACGCGGTGGTCGACAAGTACCTCAGGTTCACGCAGCAGCAGGAACACGAGGAACTGGACGAGTGGGACGCCGTCGAGCTCGAGCTGCACGAGGAGAAGCAGCGGATGGGGAGGCGGTGGGTGTGGGTCGCCGTGGCGGTGGCCGTTGTCGTCGCGCTGATCTGCTGGTACGCGGCGTCACAGCACCGCGGCACGTCCGAACCGGAGACCGAGACCAGCACCGGTACCGACACCTCCGCGGTCGTGGTCGAGCCCGTTCGGGAGGCAGTTGTAGCGGACACCATGATAGAGTGGCACAAGTTGGAGCTCCTGGTGGTCGCCAAGGACCGCACGTGGTTGAGGGTCTCTGTCGACGGCGAGCCCGAGGCCGACCTGACGCTCGCGAGGGGCGACGAGCGTCAATGGGAGGCGGACGAGTTCTTCGAGCTTGACGTCGGGACCGGAGAGAATCTTGAACTCTACCTGGGCGGGAAGCTACTGGGCACCGCCGGGTCCGGTCCGCGACTGGTCGAGGGACTGGTCGTCAACGAGAACGGGATGTCGGACTAGCGTTTCCAGGGCGCGTGTCCGGAGGCCGGCCGGTCGCAGGCAGACGAGGTGCCAATGCAGAGTTCCTTTCGCCTGACCGCGGGCTTCGAGCCGCAGGGCGACCAGGCGAGAGCCATAGACGAACTCACGAGGGGCGTCGAGCAGGGCGACCGTTTCCAAACCCTCCTGGGCGTGACGGGCTCCGGCAAGACCTTCACGATGGCCAACGTCATCGCGCGGACCAACCGGCCCGCGCTCATCATCTCCCACAACAAGACGCTCGCCGCGCAGCTTTTCGCCGAGTTCCGCGCCTTCTTCCCCACGTCACCGACACCTACATAGAGAAGGACGCCGACATCAACGACGAGATCGATCGCCTGCGCCTGCGCGCGACGGCCTCTCTGCTCGAGCGTCGGGACGTGGTTATCGTCGCGTCGGTGTCGTGCATATACGGTCTGGGCTCGCCCGAGGTCTACAAGTCGATGATGCTCGCTCTGTCCGTCGGGCAGGAGGTTGACCGGAACAAGATGCTCCGCGACCTCATCGACATGCAGTACGACAGAAACGACGTGGAGTTCGCGCGCGGCTCCTTCAGAGTGCGGGGCGACGTCATCGAGATCAGACCGTCGTATGAGGAATGGGCCATTCGCGTGGAGCTGTTCGGCGACGAGGTGGAGAGGCTGTCCGTCATCGATCTCGTGACGCGCAAGGTGACCGACGAACTCGAAGAGGTGTCGGTATACCCGGCGAAGCACTGGGTGACGACGCAGGAGAACATCGAGCTCGCCATCAAGGGCATAGAGGCGGAGCTCGCACAGCAGCTCAGTCAGTTCAAGGCGGATGGCAAGCTCCTTGAGGCGCAGCGGATTGAGCAGAGGACGACGTTCGACATCGAGATGATGCGCGAGATGGGCTACTGCAGCGGCATCGAGAACTACTCGCGTCATCTCTCAGGGCGCGGACCCGGCTCCAGGCCCGACGTGCTTCTCGACTACTTCCCCGACGATTTCCTGATGTTCATCGACGAGTCGCACGTCGCGGTGCCGCAGCTTCGCGGCATGTTCCGCGGCGACCGCTCGCGCAAGGAAACGCTGGTCAAGTACGGGTTCAGGCTGCCGTCGGCGCTGGACAACCGGCCGCTCATGTTCGAGGAGTCCGAGGAGTTCATGCACCAGGTGGTGTTCGTCTCGGCGACGCCCGGGCCCTACGAACTGGAGAAATCGGAGGGCGTGATCGTCGAGCAGATCATCCGGCCCACCGGCCTCGTGGATCCGGAGATCGTCGTGCGCCCCGTGGAGGGGCAGGTCGACGACCTGCTCGATGAGATAAGGACGCGGGTCGCCCAGGGCGGACGCGTGCTGGTCACGACCCTGACGAAGCGCATGTCGGAGGACCTGACCGACTATCTGGGCGGGTTGGGCGTGCGCGTGAGATACCTGCACTCGGACATCGTTGCTCTGGAGAGAGTGGAGATCATCAGGGGTCTGAGACTGGGTGAGTTCGACGTTCTCGTCGGCATAAATCTACTGAGAGAGGGGCTGGACCTCCCGGAGGTGTCGCTCGTGGCGGTGCTCGACGCGGACAAGGAGGGGTTCCTCAGGTCCGACACCTCGCTGATTCAGACCTCCGGCCGCGCGGCGAGGAACTTAGGCGGGCGTGTCATCTTCTACGCGGACAAAATCACAGGTTCCATGGACCGCGCGCTGTCGGAGATGTCGCGGCGCCGCGATATCCAGATCGAGTACAACAGGAAGCACGGTATCGAACCCAGGAGCATCGTCAAGTCCGTCGAAGAGATAATGAGGGCCACCGCGGTGGCCGACGCCAAGTCCGACGCCGATCAGGACATCGAGATGCTGAACCTCGAACCCGGTGTGGACCGTGTTCAGATGATGGCGATCCTCGAGGAGCAGATGATGAACGCGGCCGCGCGGCTCGAGTTCGAGAAGGCCGCCTCGCTCCGCGACAGGATAGACGAACTCCGGATGACCGAAGCGCTGGACGACGCCGGAGCGGGCGCCGGCGGAAAGGCCCGCGGGCGAACGGGCCGGAGCGCCAGGAAGGAGGCGGGCGAAGGCGAGGGGAGGTCCGCAGGGAAGCCGCTTCCCGCGGGCGCGAGAAGGCGACGGTCGAAGGGCGCAACCAGGGAGAAGCGCGGCGGTGTTGTCTACGGGAAGGACAAGCGGGGGCCGAAGAAATGACGTTAGATGAGAACACTCTCGAACTCGTGCGCCGGGCGGTCGCGGAGGACGTAGGCACGGGCGACGTGACCACGGAGTCGACCATCCCGGCCGGACATGTTTCCTGCGGGACTATCACGGCGAAGGCGGAGGGAGTCGTGGCGGGGCTCGATGTCGCACGCGCGGTCTTCGCCGAATGTGACCCGGGACTTGTGTTCACCGCGCGTGTCGCCGACGGCGATCGCGTGACGGAGGGGACCGCGCTGGCTACGATCGAGGGCGGAACCAGGGGCATTCTGACGGGCGAGCGCGTTGCACTGAATTTCCTACAGCATCTCTCCGGGGTCGCGACGGCCGCTGCGGCCTGCACTGCCGCGCTCGAGGGCGGCCGCACGCGCGTGCTGGATACGCGCAAGACGACACCGGGCCTAAGGACGCTCGAGAAGTACGCCGTGAAGGTCGGAGGTGCTGCGAACCACCGCATGGGCCTCTGGGACATGGTTCTCATCAAGGACAACCACATAGAGGCCGCGGGCGGCATCGCCCGGGCCGTCTCGGCGGCGCGGGCGAGCCACCCCGACCTGGTCGTCGAGGTTGAGGCGAAGTCGATCGACGAAGTCGCGTCCGCGATGGGGGCCGGCGCGGACAGGATCATGCTGGACAACATGACCGTTGAGCAGATGCGGGACGCCATCGCGCTTGCGAGGTCGGTCGATTCCCCGGCCGAGATAGAGATCTCCGGTGGGATAACCGACGAGAAGCTACGCACGGTGGCGGAGCTGGAACCCGACTTCGTGTCCGTGGGCGCCCTCACGCACTCCGTCACGGCCATGGACATCTCGCTCGAACTCGAGGTTGACCGGTGATTCGCGACGCGCTGACCGAGGACACGATCCTCCCTCTCCTGCGTGACCTGCAGATCCCCTGGCGGGTCCACGCCTACGGTTCCATCGTCTCCACCAACGACACAGCGAAATGGCTCGCGGGGACCGGAGCTCCCGAGGGGACGCTCGTGGTCGCTGAGACGCAGACGGGTGGGCAGGGGCGCAGGGGCAATGCCTGGGAGTCGCCGCCCGGCGGGCTCTGGTTCTCGTTCGTGATCAGGCCGCACCTTCCGCCGGACCGGGCCAGTGGTCTTTCTGTGGTCGCAGCGGTGTCCGTGGCGCGGGCGGTCATCGGCCTTGCGGGCCTGGGCGCACGGATCAAGTGGCCCAACGATGTCTTCGTCGGTGGGCGGAAGCTCGCCGGCGTGATGGTCGTGTCGGCCGGGGAGGGGGCGCTGGTCGTCGGTGTGGGTGTCAACGCCAACGTGTCCGAGGGGGAACTGCCCGCGCCCGCGTGGTACGAGGCGACCTCGCTTCTGCGCCTACCGGGGTCCGGACCACGGGAGGTTGATGGAGGAATGGCGCGAACTCTCGCTGGTCATAGGCGAGGCGGTCACGGCGACGGTCGGCGACGAGACCGTGCTTGGCACGGTCTTCGGCATTGAGGAAGACGGCGGTATTGTCCTCAGGCTGCCTGACGGCAGCCATCGGAAACTGCTTCCCACCGGTGATGTGACGCTGTCTGTGAGGAAATAGGGGTTTTGGCTTGACAGGGGGACGATGTTCGGTTAATTTGGCGAACCATGAGCGAATTCGGTAATAGGCCCGAACGTTTCCATCTGGCAGTCATTGGCGATCTCAGGGGTTCCAGGGCTCTGAGTGACCGCTCAGACGTGCAGTTGCGCCTTGAACGGGCCCTGCGGGACTTGAACGAGAAGCTGGCTGATTCCTCGCTGGCTGCAGGGTTCGTCGTCACCCTCGGCGACGAATTCCAGGGGTTGCTCGCAACCTCACCCGCAGGTCTCGACGTGCTTCTGTTTGTAGAAGCAGCGTTGCGGGGCATCCCGCTTCGGTTCGGACTGGGGTGGGGCCGAGTCTCGACTGAGTTCAGGGAGAAGGCCCTGGGAATGGACGGCCCCTGTTTCCACAGAGCGCGCGAGGCGCTGGTCAGGGGCAAGAACGAGGAGCGGTGGGTGACTGTGAGCGGTTTCGGGCCTGATGGTGACCGCATCCTGAACGGAATGCTCTCGCTGCTTGGGGCAGTGAGAGACCGCTGGACAGACAGACAGGCCGAGACGGTCGCCGCCGTCAGGCGAGCCCGTACTCAGAACGACGCTGCCGAGGTCCTCGGGGTCGCGAAGTCAACGGTCAGTGAGGCCCTGACCGCTGCCCTCTACACTCCCACTGCTGAAGCAGAGAAGGCCTTGGCCACGGCTCTGTCCGTGTTCGGGGAAATGGCCGAACTGCAGAGCTGTTCGGCAGAAGGACCGAACTGCTGATGCTGAACCTACCGGCGATCATATTTCCCGAGAACGCTGCTACGCTTCTGATGCTGCTCGTTGCGGGGCACGTGTTCGCGGACTTCGCCACGCAGACGGCACGCGTGGCTGAGCGGAAACGTCACGAGACTGCAGTCCTTGTCGAACACGGTTTCGTGACGTTGGTAACGCACCTCGTGCTTGTGTTTCCCCTCTTGAGTGTGAGGGTTGCTGCGGCTGTTCTGCTTATCTCAATCGTTCACACTGCGCAGGACGCTCTTCGGGCGAGGCGGTTCGGAGACACAGGCAGAGAGCTCACCGTGTTCTTCGCGGACCAGGCCGCGCATGTGGTCTTCATCATCGTGCTTTGGTCAGCACTGGTGTTGTCAGAGTATCCGATCCAGACGCTGATTCCAGCTCTTGGCGCATGGCTTCCCTTCTGGACACGGGTAGCCGTTGTGGGTGCTGGCGCCGTCTTCAACATCAGAGGCGGATCCGCGATAGTCGTGAAGATGCTGGGTCGATTCGCGGGTGCACCCTGTAAACCTGGAAGTCGAGTAGAGGCGACGGGTCGCCGCTCACCATCGACAGTTCTGAGCCGCGTACGTAGCATGGCTTTCCGTGCATCGAGGTACCCCCTCGATGTGAAGGGGCCCGGAAGCAGCCGTGTTCTCTTGATGGGACAGACCGTCGGTTTCCTCGAGCGCCTGCTCGTCTACTTCTTCGTGCTGAACGGACAGTGGGCGGCATTGGGCCTTGTTGTGGCGGCCAAAGCGATCGCGAGGTTCCCCGAGCTGAAGAACCAGGATTTCTCCGACTACTACCTGATAGGGACACTGACGAGCTTGGTTGTCGCAATCGCATCGGGGATGATCGTGCTGATGCTCGTGTAGCGCGTCAGCGCATTTGGATGATGAGCAACCCCAAGGACCCCCGGAGACTTACGAATGCTCCTGGCGATAGACATAGGCAACACGCACACCGTGGTCGGCCTCTTCGAGGGAGACGAGCTGCGGCACAGGTGGCGCATGGCAAGCGACGCCAGGCGCACATCCGACGAATTCGGCATTCTGATCAGGGAACTCTGCGGGCAGTCGGGAGTCGAGTTCAGGGACATCCGCGGCGTGGTCGTGTGCTCCGTAGTGCCGGCGCTGACATCCGCGTTGGCGGATATGGCTGACCGTCTGCTCGGTGTGACGCCCGTGGTCGTGGGCCCGGAGCTCGAGCTTGGGATAACCATCGACTACTTCGACCCGAAGGAGGTCGGTCCGGACAGACTGGCCAACGCGGTGGCGGTACACGAGACGATAGAGGGTCCCGTCATAGTCGTGGACTTCGGCACGGCCACGACCTTCGATGTGGTGACCGCTGACGGACACTACCTCGGCGGTGCGATCGCGCCCGGGGTCGTCACGTCGGCGGAGAGCCTGTTCCGCCGGGGCGCGCTGCTCCCGAGGGTGGCCGTGGACGCCCCGCCAAACGTGATGGGCAGGACGACCGAGGAGGCGATGAGATCCGGGATTGTGTTCGGTGCTGTCGGGCAGGTGGACGAGATCGTGCGCCGCATCATCGAGGAGTGGGGTGAAAGCCCGAGCGTCATCGCGACGGGGGGGCTGGCTGGTACGATCGCGGCGTTCTCGAAGACGATTGAGTCCGTTGAGCCCGACCTGACGCTCACGGGTCTCTTCGCGATCCACAGGAAAGTCGCGGGAGCGTAGGGTGGCGCCGGGGCGCGACCGGGCGCCGGCCGGATGCACGAAATGTCAAGAATCGGGCCGCGTGTGCATGGGAGAAAGAGCTTGCGCAGCGGCCCGATTTCGCATAGATTAGCACTCTGTTAATCTGAGTGCTAGCGACATGGTTGCAGGCATTTTCCCCTGAAGGAGGACGAAATGGCGAAGAAGAAGCTCAACATCAAGCCTCTGTCCAACCGCGTTCTGGTCAAGAGGCTCGAGGAGGAGATGCAGAAGACGGCGGGCGGCATCATAGTTCCGGATTCGGCGAAGGAGAAGCCGCAGAGGGGCAAGGTCGTTGCCGTAGGTCCCGGCAGGCTCAATGACGACGGCGAGCGTATCGAGGTCGAGGTCAAGGTCGGAAACGAGATCCTTTTCGGGAAGTGGTCGGGCAGCGAGATCACTGTCGACGGCGATGAGTATCTCTTCATGAAAGACGATGACATTCTCGCGATTCTCTAGTCGCGGGCTACATGACGGTCGAAGGCCAGACGACACGCGAGGAGCAGCAGCATGGCGAAGCAGGTGGAGTTCGACTCCAAGGCGAGGGAGCATCTGAAGAAGGGCGTGGACCAGATGGCGAACGCCGTCAGGGTCACGCTCGGTCCGCGGGGTCGCAACGTCGTTCTCGACAAGAAGTACGGGTCGCCGGTCATCACCAATGACGGCGTCACTATAGCGAGGGAGATCGAGCTCGAGGAGCCCTACGAGAACATGGGCGCTCAGATGCTCAAGGAAGTCGCGACGAAGACCGCCGACGTGGCCGGTGACGGTACGACAACCGCTATCGTGCTCGCGCAGTCGATGGTGGCTCAGGGACTCCGCAACGTGACCGCCGGGGCCAACCCCCTTCATCTGAAGAGGGGTATCGAGAAGGCCGTCGACGTCACCATCGCGGAGCTGAAGAAGCTCAGTCGCGACGTCAAGGGTCGTGAGGAGATCGCGCAGGTCGCAACGGTCTCATCGAACAACGACACGGAGATCGGCGAGCTACTCGCGGACGCGATGGAGCGGGTCGGCAGGGACGGCGTCATAACGATCGAAGAAGCGAAGAGCATCGAGACCTCTCTGGACGTGGTCGAGGGCATGCAGTTCGACCGCGGCTATCTCTCGCCCTACTTCGTGACCGATGCCGAGAGGATGGAGACCGTTCTGGAGAACACAAGCTCCGCGGGACCGTCCAGGGCGCGGCTGTCAAGGCGCCCGGCTTCGGCGACCGCCGGAAGGAGATGCTTGAGGACATGGCGGTCCTGACGGGCGGGCAGGTCATCTCTGAGGAGAAGGGTCTCAAGCTAGAGGCCGCGACTCTGGACGACCTGGGTCAGGTCAAGCGGATCGTCATCGACAAGGACACGACGACGATCGTCGAGGGCGCGGGGAAGAAGTCGGACATCAAGGGCAGGATCGAGCAGATCGGGGCGGAGATGGAGCGCTCCACGTCTGACTACGACAAGGAGAAGCTCCAGGAGCGGCGCGCCCGCCTCGCGGGTGGTGTTGCCGTGATCAATGTCGGCGCCGCGACCGAGATCTCCATGAAGGAGAAGAAGGCCCGCGTCGAGGACGCGCTTCATGCCACGAGAGCGGCCGTCGAGGAGGGAGTCGTCGTCGGTGGTGGTGTAGCGCTGCTTCGCGTTTCCGAGGTTCTCAAGGAGCTCCAAGAGGGCGACGCGGACACGAAGACCGGCATCGATATCGTCGCGAAATCGCTCGAGGCCCCGATTCGCCAGATCGCGGTGAACGCGGGCGCCGAGGGGTCTATCGTCGTCGAGGAAGTCAGGGGACAGAAGAACCCGTCCTTCGGCTACAATGCGGCGACGCACGAGTACACCGACCTCATCAAGGCCGGTATCGTCGATCCGGCCAAGGTCGTGCGGACTGCCCTGCAGAACGCGTCCAGCGTGGCGAGCCTGCTCCTGACGACCGAGGCGATTCTGACCGACATCCCGGAGGAGGACAAGCCCCCGGCCATACCGGGCGGGGGAATGTACTAGCGGAATCCCACACCGAGACCGCGGGCTTTGGCCCGCGGCCGTCGGCGTGAGAGTGCTCCGATGAAAAGAGGGAGCGGGCTGCCTTCAGTGAGGCAGCCCGCTTCGTTGTGTGGGACTCCCCGTCTACGGTCAGTGCTCACGAGAGAAGTGTGCCAGACCGTATGGAACAGCGGCGCCTCACCTGAACAGGGCCTTGATCACTCCCCAGCTGCCCTGCTCTATCGGGTTCGGGTCGCACTCGCAGTAGGGGAGCACGCCGTCGAGATCTCCGGTCTCTACGATCTGTCCGAACTTGATGGCGAGGTGGTCCTCGAAGATGCCCGGCTCAGTCGGGGGGAAGAGCGAGTAGTAGCAGACGTGCATCCAGCCCACTGGGCCTGGCTCGCAGTCTCCCTCCTCGTACGCGAACTTCATGGTCGGGCCAGGGACGGGGAAGTGGGGGTCTCCTTCACAATCGAACTCACTGTAGTACACGACCTCGCAGCCGTCTACTCCGACGCCGACGCCGGCCGGGATGCGATGCTCGAAGTAGCCGTCGTCACAGGCGCACACGCACTCCGCGAGCGCCAGATAGATCGTGTTGTGGCTGAGTCCGGAACCGCCGTACTCGGTCGTGTCCCAGTAGATGTGATAGCAATACTCCCAGTAGCCCTCGAAATCCGGGTCCGTTGCTTGGAAGCAGAGACCTGTGCCCCAGACAGCGTCAGCCGAAGCAGTGCACGGGCAGACCGCGGAAAGCAACGCCACTGCAGCGACAGCGAGGGTGAAGCGCATAGCGATGGCCATGGCATACCTCCTCTCCTAATTGGGCGAGACCGACCGTTGACCACGGATCCCGCGTGACCGAGAGTCAGTATACCTTCCCGACCACCCGGCCTGTCAAGTGGTAATTGTCCATTTTGATTGATGATGCACCGCTCAACAAAGCGTGTGAGTGCTATGGCGGATGTCACGCCCTGGGGCGCCCCGGGGGGCGTTTGGGATCGTTGTGGCGGTGAGCGCGTGCGGGCAGGAACGACAACGGGCTGCCCTCTCATGAGAGCAGCCCGTCTCTATGCTGGTCGGGTCCGGGCGGCAAGGTGCGAGTGCTCTAAGATCCGCGCCCGGCCCTCTCAGCAAATCTGTATCCGGCGGCAGTTCGGCCGGAGGTGTCAGCCGCGCACACTACTTGACGTGTCAGCCGCGCACAGTACTTGACGTGTCAGCCGCGCACACTACCTGTAGAGCGCCTTGATGGTGCCCCACGTCCCGAACTCGGTCGGGTTGGTCGTGCAGTCGCAGTAGGGGATGACGCCGTCGAGGTCACCCGTCTCTACGTTCTGACCGAACTTGATCCCGATGTGGTCCTCGAATATGCCCGGCTCGGTCGGTGGGAAGAGCGAGAAGTAACAGACGTGCATCCAGCCGGTCACGCCCAACTCGCAGTAGGTCTCGTCCGGCTCGAACTTCATCGTGGGGCCGTCGAGAGGGAAGTGCGGGTCGCCCATGCAATCGAACACGCTGTACATGTCGATCTCGCAGTTTTCCTCACCGAACGCGAGACCGGCGGGAACGCGGTGACCGAAGTAGCCGGGGTCGCATGCGCAGATGCATTCGCCGAGCGCGAGGTAGATGGTCGAGTGACTGAGTCCGTGCCCGCCGTACTCGGTGGTGTCCCAGTAGATGTGGTAGCAGTACTCGTAGTAACCCTCGAAGCCCGGCTCGGTCGCCTCGAAGACGAGCCCGGTACCCCACACAGCATCCGCGAGGGCAAGAGGCGATGCCGCGAGGGTGAAGAGGAGTACCGCACACACTGTCAGTGTCACCTTCGCATTCCTGGTCATAGTGCTTCTCCTGCAGGCGGCGAGGCCTGCTGTGCCGCTGGACAATAGACGATGGACCTCCCGCAGCCGACGCTGCTGGAGCCCCCGCCCTCAGAGAGTGTAGATATTCGTCTGTATCTGATGCTTACTCATTGTATCGTGTTTGGGCAGTAGTGTCAAGCAAGATGTCCTGAGTTAGTTTCCCCTGCACGGGCTGGATGAGCCGTGATTCAGGACCTCTTGGGGGCCTCGACGATTCAGGATACCTGGTCCTGATTCGCTAGGATCAGGCAGGACTTCTAGTGCCTGCTTCGTCCAGTGGTCCTAGGGAGGCCGCGGGATGTCCCGCGGCCTGCTGTGCCACCGCCTTCGCCATGCGAGCCCCGCCCAGCCGGCCCACCGCCAATCCCGCTGCGACCTCGGCCGCAACCGAGCATCAGAAGTGGAGAGTACTCCTGTAGCGGTCACGCGGCGGAATCCGGTGCAGCAGTGACACGGGGCAATCCGGTGCAGCAGTGACGCGGCGCAATCTGGTGCAGCAGTGACACGGCGCAATCCGGTGCAGCAGTGACACGGCGCAATCCGGTGCAGCAGTGACACTGGGCAATCTCCTGTAGTGGTCGCACGGCGGAATCAACTACACGGCGCAATCCGGAGGGCATGCGGTGAAGGCAGTTGGTCTTCTTTCTGGCGGACTCGACAGCACGCTCGCCATGCGGTTGGTGCTCGATCAGGGAATCGAGGTCTTCGCGTTCAATCACGTGACCATGTTCTGCTGCTGCACGCCGAAGGAGTCGTCCTGCTCGGCCGCGCGGACAGCCGTCGACCAGCTCGGAATCGATCTCAAGGCCGTCAACGCGACGGACGAGTTCCTTCGCATCGTCGAGGATCCCAGGCACGGGTACGGCAGCGGCATGAATCCCTGCCTCGACTGTAGGATCATGATGTTCCGGAAGGCGAGGGAGTACATGGAGGAGATCGGCGCCTCCTTCGTCGTGACGGGCGAGGTGCTCGGCCAGCGGCCGATGTCGCAGCGGCGGGACGCCATGCGGCTCATCGACAGGGAATCGGGGCTCACGGGCTACGTCGTCAGGCCGCTTTCAGCTGGGCTCCTGGAGCCCACGATCCCGGAAAAGGAGGGCTGGATAGACCGTGAGAAGCTGCTCAGGGTGAGCGGGCGCTCACGCAAGCCCCAGATGGCTCTGGCCGAGACCATGGGGCTCAGGGATTACCCCTGTCCGGCCGGCGGGTGTCTTCTGACCGATCCCATCTTCGCCGCGCGCCTTCGCGACCTTCTCGAGCACGACGGAGAACTTCGCAAGGACGAGGTCCGCATCCTGAAGTTCGGACGGCACTTCCGGCTGAGCCCGAAGACGAAGGCGGTCGTGGGTCGTGACAAACACGAGAACCACAAGCTCGGAAGCGAGCTGCGCAGCGGGGACCACGCCCTGGAGATCAGCGGGCAGCCCGGGCCGCTCACCATGGTGCGGGGTGATGCGGGGGAGGAGGAGCTCGCGGTCGCCGCGTCCATCACTTCGCGATACGGCAAGTCAGGTGGACGCAGTGCAACCACCGTGCTCTGCAGAAGAGTGGGCGACGGGGCGATGGTGAGCATCCGCATTGGTCCGGTCGACCGGGAGAGCGTCCGGTCAAAGATGATAGGCACGAACAGGCAGGGGGACGAGTAGGGAACAGGCGTCAGGAACGTCAACCGCAAACGAAACGAGCCGCCTCGATGTGAGGCGGCTCGTCTTCTCGTCACGCGTGCTTGTGTTACGTTCCGATGACCTCTTCGCCCAGGGCCTCGAGGTACTTGCCGGGCTCTGCAATGAACTTGTCGCGGCAGTCCTCACTGCAGAAGTAGAATGTGACGCCCTCGTACTCGGCCGTCCACTCCGACTCCGCCGTGACTTCCATGCCGCAGACAGGATCGACGAGAGCCGCTTCCTCTATGACCTCTTCGACGGCCTCTTCGGTCTCAGCCTGCTCCGCCGGCGTCTCCTGAGCCTGCTGACAGCCCAGAACGCCAAACACGAGCATCGCGATGCAAAGCACCAGAATCCTCATTCGCTCACCCCCCTTGCGTTTCTGCTGAGCGGGCCTCGTCCGGCGCCGCGCGACCGACAGGTCTCGTATCCCCGGAAGGGAACCATGCTCAACGATGGCTTATGGCATGCATGCTACGACCTGCGCCCAAAGCTGGCAAGCGGTTTCTTCCGCCCGTGGGCGTCACTCCGTAAGTCATTATGCTGAAACGGATAAGGCTTGACGACCCAGAGGGCTGGCCGTAAGGTTGCCCAGTGGCTCACAGATCTTCGGAACGCACCTCGGAGCGAGTGGGTCGGCGGATTCGCCGGGCGCCGTGCATGCTGCGCTGAGTCTCCGTCACCGGAGGCACTCAGCGGAGCGTGCTTGCCGGAGCGCTTTCACCTGAGCCCGTGCTTCTCGCGACTGGCCTTACTCACTGGAGACGGACGATGGCTCTCTCCGACAAATGCCGCGAGTTCAACGTCTGGATCGATTCCCTTAAGGCCGCCAACCAGTTCTTCTACCTCCGTCAGGTCGACCCCGCCGCCAGTCCGGTCGTGACGATGAACGGCCGGAAGCTCATCATGCTCGGCTCGAACAACTACCTTGGACTGGCGACTCACCCAAAGGTCGTGGAGGCCACCGTCAAGGCGGTCGAGGAGTACGGCACCGGCGCGTGCAGTTCGCGCGTGCTCACTGGTACCACCGGTCTTCACAACAAGCTGGAGAGGAAGCTCGCGGAGTTCAAGGGAACGGAGGCCGCCGTCGTCTTCAGTACGGGCTTCATGACGATGATGGGGACCATCAGTGCGATGACGGAGGAGGAGGACGTCGTCCTGAGTGACGAGCTCAATCACGCGAGCATCGTCGAGGGCTGCCGGCTGACCGACGCTGAGGTGAGGATCTACAAACACAACGACATGGCGAGCCTCGAAGACGAGCTGTCGAAGTGCGACGCATCGTCCGACAAGCTCATCGTGACCGACGGCGTGTTCAGCATGAAGGGGACCCTCGGAGACATCCCCGGCATCAAGAAGCTCGCCGACCGCTTCGACGCTGCGATCATGGTGGACGACGCGCACGGGACGGGCGCGATAGGCGCCACCGGCCGGGGAACGCTCGAGTACTTCGGCATGGAGGGGCAAGTCGACTTCATATGCGGCACGTTCAGCAAGTCACTGGGCACGACCGGCGGCTTCACGGCCTCGACCGAGGAGGTCGTGTCCTACCTCAAGCTCAGGTCCAAGCCCTTCATCTTCTCAGCAAGCCCGCCGCCGTCGTCGATGGCCACGGTGCTCGCGTGCCTGGAGGTC
Source organism: bacterium (assembly GCA_025782345.1). Taxonomy (GTDB): domain Bacteria; phylum Joyebacterota; class Joyebacteria; order Joyebacterales; family Joyebacteraceae; genus JALGZG01. The sequence goes on from JALGZG010000386.1 coordinate 22,173, forward strand.
ATCGAGGAAGAGCCCGAGCTCATGGACAGGCTCGGGAAGAACACCGACTTCCTGAGGGAGGGGCTCTTAGACGCGGGTTTCAGGCTCGAGCCGACTGTTACTCCCATCATCCCCATCCTCATTGGTGACGAGGAGAAGACCTTCCTGATGGCGGGCGGTCTGGAGGACGAAGGAGTGATCGTGAACCCGGTTGTCTCTCCGGCCGTGCCGAAGGAGGGTTCTCTGATACGCGTCAGCGTGATGGCGAGCCTAGGGGACGACGAGCTTGCGACCGCGCTCGACAAGTTCAAGGTGGTTGGCGGCAGGCTGGGGCTGGTCTGATGCCGCAGGACCGACGAGGGGGCGCCGCGATGACCGAGACCAGGTATCGTCTGCTGAGCTGGGGCTTCATCAAGTCGTACGTCGTGACGATGCGGCCTTACCTGCTCTTCGTGTCGGGCGCCGCGGGGATGGTCGGGCTCGCGTTTATCGAGAGCCCGCCGCTCTGGCGCGTCGCCCTTGCCTTCGTTCCGCTCTTCTTCTCGTACGGACTGGGGCAGGCGCTGACCGACTGCTTCCAGACCGACACCGACGCCATCTCCGCGCCCTACCGGCCGCTCGTCAGGGGAGTAGTATCGAAGGCACAGGTCTTCTGGGTCAGTCTCGTCGGGCTGACCATCGTTGTCCTCATCCTCGCGTACCTGAACCCCTGGATCCTGCCGCTCGGATTCCTCGCGGTCATAGGCTTGCTGACCTACACGTACTTCAAGCGCAGGTGGTGGGGCGGTCCTCCGTGGAACGCGTGGATAGTCGCCATCCTGCCGATGATGGGCCGGCTCGTCGACAGCGACTACAGCCTGAGTGAGCTCGTTCGCTTCGGCGACGTGCGGACCCCCGCGTTCTGCCTGTCGGTCATCGCGATCTTCGCGGGCTACGCGAACTTCGTGGTAATGGGCTACTTCAAGGACATCTCGGCCGACCGCGAGACAGGCTACCGGACGTTCCCGGTGGTCTTCGGCTGGAGGGCCAACGCCGTCTACGGTGATGTCACCGCTCTCGTCGTCGCGGGTCTCACCGCCTGGGTGGTCGTTCTGACGGGTGGGGGCTTCTGGGCGTGGGTGGTGCTGGTCGCCGCGGTCGCGCTCCAGTTGCACGCGCAGGTGAGCGTCCACCGGACGCGCGACGAGCACGCTGTCGGGACGCCCATTGCCAACGGGGTCCGTGCGCTCATCTTCTTCTGCCTGGCCATCGTGCTCGCGCTCAAGCCGGGGTGGATCGGGTTCGCGGGCATCTTCTACGTGGCTTTCGAACTGGCACTCAGGCTCAGGCCCGAGCACGGTCAGGTCTGACGGGGGGCACTTGGCCGACCCTGCGAATCCGCGCGGTATCAGAGTCTTCGTCAACCCCGGGGCGACGTACGGCACGGGGCGCGAGCGCTGGTCCCGGGTCGAGGACGAGCTGCGGCGCAGGCTGGGCGGCTTCGAGGTGGAGGAGATCGGCGCGCCCGGGGAGCTGCCCGACAGGCTGGCCGAACTCGTGCGGCGTAACGAGCGCAGGTTCGTGGCCGCCGGCGGCGACGGGACGGTCAATCTGCTTCTGAACGCGATCATGGCGCTTCCCGAGGGTGACCGGATCGTCCTCGGCGCGGTCGGGCTGGGGTCGAGCAACGATTTCCACAAGCCCATCGTAGAGAGCGCGACAGCAGAGGGCATGCCGGTCAGAGTCGACTTCGACGGGGCCCGGGACCGCGACGTCATCCGCATCGAATACGAAACGCCGGACGGTACGACGGCCACGCGCTACTCCCTCATCAACGCCAGCGTGGGCGTGACGGCCGAGGCGAACGCGCGATTCAACGAGCCCAGCTGGCTCGTCAGGGCGGCGCGCGCGGTGTCGGTCGACGCCGCCATCTCCGCCACCGTGCTCACGACGCTTGCGACCTGGACCGACGTGACCTGCGCGCTCGCAATCGATGGGGGAGAGCCTGCGGTGACGAGCGTCACGAACCTGGGCGTGTTCAAGAACCCGCACTTCGGAGGTGCCCTGTGCTACGACACGCCCGTCGCACCCGATGACGGCGTGCTGGGCGTCGCGCTCTGTGAGAACATGTCCGCGTTCGAGACCGTGACCATGCTCTCAGCGCTGCGAAAGGGCCGGTTCAGCGGGCGTCCGAAGACTAGAACATGGAGGGCGCGCAGCCTCTCCGTCCAGGGCGACCGCGTGTTCGCGCTCGAGACGGACGGCGAGGTTCTGCGGGCCAGGAGCGCGCGGTTCAGCGTGGCTCCGAGGAGTGTGAGGTGCTGCGGATAGCTGGTTGACGACGCACCGCATGCAGGGTGTGGCCGGAGATTCGCCGCGTGCGGCGGGAAGGACGGGGTACCGGACATGAGTGATATGGACGGAATCCGAGAGAACGTGATCATCGACGCGTGGGCGGGACGCTTTCGCCGCTCGCCGGACCAGCACAATGAGCCTCACGAGACGGACGCCGAGTTGGTCGAGATGCCGGGCGAGCCCGAGCGCTTCCTGGCCATCACGATAGACACGGTCTCAGAGGAGATAGCAGAGGGCATCTACCGCGACCCGCACACGATGGGATGGGTGACCGCGGTCGCGTCGCTGAGCGATCTGGCGGCGGTAGGCGCCGACCCGCTGGGCGTCGTGGTGTCGGTCTCCATCACGCCGGGCGCGGACGAGGCGTTCACGCGCGACATCGCCGAGGGGCTGGAGTACGC
>JALGZG010000060.1 GCA_025782345.1 bacterium
GTCCCGACGTAGGCCACGGCTACCGAGAGGATAACGACCACGGAGATGGCCGCGACGACCGTTATCTCCGTGAGAGTGAACCCGCCGTTGCCGTTGAGCCGCCGCCCAGGTCGCTTGTCAGTGTGTATTGCTTTCATAAGCACACCCTCTTGTTGGCCGTTTTCTCGTCCTCCTGCTACCCTTCCCAGTGTGTGAGATCCACCGGCGTGATCTCGCGCCAGACGAGTCTGTTGAATCCGCCGCCGTTGAATATGATCGATGAGTAGCCCGGAGGCATTATGTCTCTCAGGCGCCAGTCGTAATGGAGGTCCCTCTCGTAGCCCGTCAGCAGATGGAAATTGTCGTCGCCGTCGTAGTAGCCCGTTCCGACGGGTCCCCACTTGTCCTGCGCGAGCCCACCGTGAATGGTAAGCGTGCCGCGCGGCGTTCCCTGGCCGTAGTTCTCGACCAGCGCTGCCTGGTTGTTCATCGACATGATGTGCGCGTGAATGACGCAGTCGCTGGCGTTGGCCGCGTTGTCGGCGATGCTGACCTTGGTCGAAGCGACCAGCCCCAGGATGTCGTCGCAGTCCGGGAGCGGCCCGTTGGCATCGCTGCCCGCGTAGACGAGGTCATCGACGATCTCTATCGTGGCGTTGTTCACGACCGTGGCCTGGCCGTCCACAACGCCGGATATCAGGCACGAACCGTTGACGTAGATGAGGCCGTTGAAGCTGCTGAGTTCCACGTCGGTCCAGGAGTCCTTGCCGATGTTGGTGTAGCTGACGTACCCGAGCATCGGGCCGCTGCCGTCATCGCGGCCGAAACGGAGTTCCTGGTTCGACAGCGACAGCCCGGCCAGGCTCTTGAGCGTGTTGAGGTCGGACTCGTCCAGCCAGGGGATCGCGGCCGCTCCCAGCCGAATGCCCTCCTCGAAAACCGGATAGTCGTGTGGCGGGTTCGACAGCGCGCTGGTTTGAATCGGAGCGTTGTCGTTGTAGTACTGGAGCTCAGTGGCCGTCGTACGGACCTCGGACGTGAATACCGGATCGCCCCAGATGGCCATCATGTCGTTGATGTGGATTGGGCCATCGACCACGTCGCCGCTCCGGAAGTAGCCGGGACCGCCGGGGCCCACGTCGCTGTTGGTGTAGTAGAGGTAGTCCGAGAATGCGGTGGGCGTCAGATCGACCTGGATCGCCTTCGAGCGGCCGTCGACGGTGGCGTACGACGTCACCGTATAGATGGCTCTCGGGGTCGTCGCTGAACGGCTCGGTCGTGGTGGTCGGGCATGAGGACTGTCCCATGAGCCAGGCCTCGCCTCTTTCCGCTCCGGCCTCGGCATTGTAGAACGCCTGTGAGGTGCGGACATCGCGGACCGCGAGAACGGCGTCCTGCGCGCCGATCTCCATGATGGCCATCACGCTTATGAGCATGATGATGGCGAAGACCATTACCACCACCAGCGTTGATCCTGATTCGTCAAGCACGAGCGATTTCGCATGTGGCCGCTCGCGCTGAGCCTCCTTTGTCCCCCTCATGTTGGCCATTGTCTCGTCCTTTCGCTACCCTTCCCAGTGTGTGAGATCAACCGGTGCGATCTCGCGCCAGACAAGTCTGTTGAACCCCCCGCCGTTGAATATGATCGATGCGTAGCCCGGCGGCAGCATCTCTCTCAGACGCCAGTCGTAGTGGAAGTCCTTCTCGTAACCCGTCAGCAGGTGGAACTCGCCCGCCTCGTCGTAGTAGCCCGTTCCGACGGGCCCCCACTTGTCCTGCGCGAGCCCACCGTGGACAGTGAGCGTGCCGCGCGGCGTTCCCTGGCCGTAGTTCTCGACCAGCGCTGCCTGGTTGTTCATTGACATGATGTGGGCGTGAATGACGCAGTCGCTGCCGTTGGCCGCGTTGTCGACGATGCTGACCTTGGTCGAAGCGACCAGCCCCAAGATGTCGTCGCAGTCCGGGAGCGGCCCGTTGGCATCGCTGCCCGCGTAGACGAGGTCACCGACGATCTCTATCGTGGCGTTGTTCACGACCGTGGCCTGGCCGTCCAGAATGCCGGATACCTGGCACGCACCGTTGACGTAGATGAGGCCGTTGAAGCTGCTGAGGTCCACGTCGGTCCAGGAGTTCTGGCCGATCTTGGAGTAGCTGACGTAGCCGAGCATCGGGCCGCTGCCGTCATCGCGGCCGAAGCGGAGTTCCTGGTTCGACAGCGACAGGCCGGCCAGGCCCTTGAGCGTGTTGAGGTCGGACTCGTCCAGCCAGGGGATCGGGGCCGCTCCCAGCTGCACCCCTTCCTGGAAGTCTGGGTTGTCGTGTGGCGCGTTCGCAAGCGCGGCCGTCTGGATCGGAGAGCCGTCGTTGTAGTACTCGATCTCAGTGGCCGTCGTACGGACCTCGGACGTGAACACCGGATCGCCCCAGATGGCCATCATGTCGTTGACGTGGATTGGGCCGTCGATGGTCTCGCCCGTCCGGAAGTAGCCGGGACTGCCGGGACCCACGTCGCTGTTGGTGTAGTAGAGGTAGTCCGAGAATGCGGTAGGCGTCAGATCGACCTCGATGGCGTGCGACTTGCCCTGGACCGTCGAGAGCGCGCGGATCGTGTAGACGACTCGTGACCCGGACGCGTCGGGTGTGATGGAGACGAGCATGAGGCCCCCGCCGAAGCTCTCGGGGCTGCTACTGAACGGCATGGTCGTCGTCGTTGGCATGTTGCTCTGATCTCCAAGCCACGCTTCCCCCCGTTCCGCGCCCGCTTCGGCGTTGTAGAACGCCTGCGACACTCTCACATCGCGGAGCGCGAGCGCCGCGTCCTGGGCGCCCAGTTCGACGAGCGCGAGAGCGGTGATGAGCATGACCATTGCGCAGATCATGACTACGACCAGCGTGGAGCCGGATTCCCCTGTGAGTGTCTTTCGCGTCGAGTTCATGAGTCATCCTCCCTGGGAGCGTCCGGACCCGCGTGCGTATACGTGTTGCACAGACTGTGCCATTCCGCTGGGATTACAGGGAGATGTGTGGCCGCGTAACTCTGCTAGTGGCAACAGGTTAGGGGAGATGAGGTCGCCGGGCCCCTGGCGGTGCCCCACGAGCCGGAGTTGTGTAACTCATGATTACACAGTCAGTTGCGGATTGCAGTTCCGTACGTGCAAACGCCCGCCCTTACGGGCGGGCGTCTGATCAGTGATATGGCGTGTTCCTTAAGCCGGGTCCGGCGCGGTCGAAAGGGAACCGAGCGACCGGGGCCCACCGGCCGGAACCTACCAGCCCCTGCGTCCCGGGCACGCCACGAAGCCTATCACCTCGCACTTGTCGTCACCGAGGGTCTCGGATGTGTACCCGTCTTCCAGCGTGAACTGGATGGTGTCACCATCTCGCAAGACGTATGACTCGCCCCTCACCGTATATCGCACCATTCCGCGCACGCAGTACAGCACTGCTTCGCCCAGTGCCGCCGATCTCTCGAAGATGTCCCCGGGTTCCGACACCTTCCTTACGACGGTCAACGTCCCCCAGGGCACGTCCGCGGTCAGTCGCTCGATGTCCATGGTGCGCTTGGCCGCGTCGCACTTGTACTCCGTCGTTCTGTCCTTTCGGCGTACCACCACCGCGAGAGGCGACGACTGCTCCTCGACGAAGTGCGCCGGTCTCTCTTCGAGGGCGGCCGCTATGCGCTGAAGGGCGCCTATCGTAGGGGAGGTCTTGCCGCGCTCGATCTCGGAGATATGCGTCGCGGACATCCCGGACCTGTTGGCGACTTCCTTCAGCGTCATGTCGCGCCTGAAACGGGCCAGCCTGACCCTCTGTCCTACCTCTTCCTTCGTCGGCATGTGTCTGATCCTCCACTCTTTCGACTGCTTGCGCGGCCTCTCGGGTCGATTGACGGAAGCTCCATCTGTCGCGGGGCGTCATCCCAGGTTGCGGCCCACCAGAGGGGCGCTTCTCCGGACGCTGCTAAACCGGCACCAGCGTCGGAGCTGCCAGGATGTGGATCGTCTCGGACTCCTCATCGCCGATGTTCTCAAACACACATCCCTCGTCCATGCGGAGCTGAATGGTGTCCCCTTCTCTCAGGACGTGCGACTCACCCAGCGCCGTCATTCTGACCATCCCTGCGACGCACAACACCACGGCCTCGCCGATCCTTGGCGGAAGGTGGAGGACGGCGCCCGGCTCCGTGTGATCTCTGAAGATCTGCATGTACCCGCCGGGTATGCCGCCGCTCACTACATCGAGCCGCAGCGGCACTCCCTTTGCGTCGGCCCCGTAGCAGTCGCACCTATCTGTCACGCGCGTGAGCCTTACGCGAGGCAGCTCGTCCTCCTGGACGAAGTAGGAGGTCCTCTCGCCGAGAGCCGCCGATATCCGCTGGAGCGCGCCGATGGTCGGAGACGTCTTCCCCCGCTCGACTTCCGAAATGTGTGTGGCCGACATGCCGCACCGAGCGGCCACCTCCTTGAGCGTCAGATTGCGCTCGAATCTCGCAACCCTCAATCTGTGTCCTAGTTCTGCCTTGGTCGGCATGGCTCGCTTGGGTCCCTTCCCTCTGCGTCCCGCTCAACGCCGATGCATTGTGGTGTGCGCTGTTGACAGTGTGATTGGTACCTTTCTTGGGATGCTCCTTGTCTACGGAGATTCTCCAAAGCTTCCACAACTCATAAAGTAATAAGGGAATACGGTCAAGTCAATAGTTTGACCGGAATTCATGTAGCGGCCGTTGTGAATCCCGACCGACGCCCCTGCGGGCGGGTACTCAAACAGGGCGAAAGCGCCCGTAGAACCGTCAAGTGACGGTTGACAGGGCCACAACCAACCTGATAGATTCAGCAGTTGCCCGATATCTGCAATCTACTGTCACTGCCGTCGCGGAACGCGACTCGCGGACCTGCGGCGCCGGTCGTTCTTTCCCGGGAGGGGACATGATCAGCGATCTGAACGAGATATTCTCGACGAACGCAAAACACATGAAGAAGTCCGTAATCCGGGAACTGCTCAAGCTGACCCGCCGCCCGGAGGTCATCTCGTTCGCGGGTGGGCTGCCGGACCCGGCGGCATTCCCCATCGACGAGGTTGCGGAGATCACGGCCCACGTGCTCAAGACGCAGGGGCCGACGGCTCTGCAGTACGGGCCGACGGAAGGAGACTCGAGACTCAAGGACGAACTCATCGCGCACCACGAGCGCGAGGACGGGACGCAGCTCAAGCCGGAGAACGTCCTCATCACCGTGGCGTCGCAGCAGGGCCTGGACCTCACGGGAAAAGTGTTCATCGATCGTGACGACTACGTGATCGTCGGCCTTCCGACCTACGTGGGTGGTCTCGGCGCATTCGGGAGCTACGGCGCTCGGATGATCGGCATCGAGCTCGATGACGAGGGCATGCGGATGGACCTCCTGGAGAGCGAACTCGAGCGGATGCGCAAGAAGCGGCAGAAGCCGAAGTTCATCTACGTCGTGCCCGACTTCCAGAACCCCGCGGGGATCACGATGAGCGAGGAGCGCCGTCTCAAGCTCATCGAGCTGGCGCGCAAGTACGACGTGCTCATTCATCGAGGACAGTCCGTACAAAGAGCTGCGCTTCGAAGGGGAGACCCAGAAGTCCATCTTCGCTCTGGACGGAACCGGCCACGTCATCGGGCTGCACACGTTCTCGAAGATACTGTTCCCCGGCATGAGGCTCGGCTGGATGATCGGTGATGAGGCCGTCATCCAGAAGATGGTCATCGCGAAGCAGTCGACGGACCTCTGCACGCCGCCGTTCAATCAGGCCATCATCGCTGAGTTTGCGGCGCGCGGTCTCCTCGGCAAGGTCATCGCGAAGGTCAAAGGTATCTATCGCGAGAAGAGAGATGTGATGCTCGCAGCACTTGACGAGCACATGCCGGACCTCCCCGGACTGTCCTGGACGCGCCCCGAGGGCGGCCTCTTCCTGTGGGTCAGACTGCCTGATGGCTTCGACGCGGAGCAGCTCTTCTACGAGGCCCTCGAACAGAATGTGGCCTTCGTCGTCGGTACCGCGTTCCACTGCGACGGTGGCGGTCAGAACGCCATGCGGCTCAATTTCTCCTACCCGACGAAGGAGGACATCGCGGAGGGAGTGAAACGTCTGGCGAGCGTGATAGAGAAGCACAAGAC
>JALGZG010000168.1 GCA_025782345.1 bacterium
CCTGTAGTCGGGACGCTCCGCCATCGTGTGTTCTCCTGCCGCGGCGCGGAGACCGTTACACTCGCGGCATCCGGCCCGCGCCTCTGCGGACCGGGCTCCGGCCTACCCGGCGCCTCCACCACCTCCGCCACCACCGCCGCCACCACCGCCGCTGCCGCCACCACCCGTGCCGCTCGCCGTGCTCATGGCGCTGCCCGCGACGGCGACCATACTGGTCATGCCCGCGGCCAGCCCGGAGATGCTCCCGCCTATGCCTTCGCTCGCCCTGGCGGCCGACCCTATGTACCACCCCGCGCCGAACGACCGGCCGGCGGCCGCCTCCATCTGCGGGATGTGGGGCTCGAGCGCCTTCAGCACTTTGTCGGCGATGCCGAGCGCGACAGCGTAGACCAGGAAGTGCTCCCACAGTATCAGCGAAGCGGGCGGCGCCTCCTTCAGCTCCGAGAAGTGCAGCAGGTACTTCCTGAGCGCCTTCCACTGCTTGAACTCGAGCGCCGCCTCGGGCGAGCGCCGTTTGATCAGACTCGCCAGCGGTATCGTCGCCGCGCCCATAACCATGCCGACGACCGCGAACGGTGACTGGAAGAAGGCGGCCAGTGCCACGCCGGCGGCCGCCGCCGCACCACCGACGACCATGCTGACGATCATCATGCTCGTGCCCTGCTTCTCGAAGTCGCCGTGTTCCTTGGCCAGGCTCTTCACTCTCTTCTTCCAGGATTCGAACCAGCGGTGGAACTCGGTCGAGTGCTTCTGCGCTTCCTTCTTGAATTCGTGGAGGGAGATCATGTCCGTTCCCATCGTGCACTTCCGGGAGAAGATGAACAGCAGGAGGTTGCGCTCGTAGGAGGCCAGCTCCGGGAATTCCTTGTTGGGCGCCATCTTGAGGATGTAGTCGTACTCGGGCGTCCCGCCGAGCTTCTCCAGGAAGCCGCGCTCCTCGTGTTTCACCTCTTCGATCGTGAGATACCCGCGCCTGGCGAGGTCCATGATGGTCCCGACCATGTCGCCCGACCCGACCATCCCCGAAGTCATCAGGTAGCCGACCAGCGCCGGCTGACGCTCAGACGGCAGCTCCCGGAAGTAGTCTCCGTCGAACCTGACGTCGTGTTCCTTACCGAAGCGGACGAAGAGGATCGTCCAGACGAGCAGCGCCACCACGCCGAGCGCGATGGCCACGATGGCAGCGAGGCGCGCCCGCTCCGCATGCCTCGCCATGTACTCCTGGGCGGCGATACGTCGCCTGTTGGCGTCCTCGGCCCACTGGCTCTCTTCTGCAAACGCGCTGTCCCATATGTCCCCGGACATCTTGCTGGTTGCGCCCGGCACCAGCTCGGGCGGGAAGAGGATTCTCATCTCAACGAACTTCCCGGGCCGCAGGTCCGTGGCCCGGAAGCGTACGGCATCGTCCTCGATCCAACACTCGCTCGTCAGCTCCGTGTGCAGCCACGCGCGCACGCGGTCCCTATCGGCGCCCGGCGGGAGGTGGATCGTGCCCGTCACCTCCCTGGCCGGCACGTCCCAGTTCTCGCCGATGAACTTCCAGTAGAGCTCCGCGTTGTCCTCGTAGACCGTGACCGCGTCGTGCACGACGTAGGAGATCTCGAACGTGCGCGTCTCGTCATCCGCGCGGTAGAACCACTTCCCGTAGACGGAGTTGCCCGGGTAGTTGTACGAGACCCAGTACGAGTCGGGCGTCTTGCTGTCGTCGAGCGAGCGGGGGTCGCCCAGCGCGTACGGACGACCGTTCTCACCGATGACGAAGTCCGTGATGTCGACCATATCACCGCCCGCGGTCCTCACCTTGTCGACCTGGTAGAAGGCCCACGTGAAATCGCCGTCGAACGCGTAGGTCCGAGCCTCGTGGAACTCGAAGCTGCCGTCCGGGAGGACGGTCACGTCGATGCTGACGTTAGGGAAGCAATAGTCCTTCGCCTCGGCCGGGGCCGACACGCCGGCGAGAACGCCGGCCGTCAGGACGACGGCCATGAGGATCCCTGTTAGTCTGCGCATTACTGATCTCCTGTTCCCTGAGTCACGTGCCGTGCGGGCCGGTGCGGTCTGCGGCGAGGGCCCGTGAGCCCGGGCACGCCCGCGAGGGCCCGTGAGCCCGGGCACGCCCGCGGAGGCCGCAGTGCCCGGGGCCTCATCGTTCTCGCTCACCCGAAGTTACCACGACATGACAGTCGTTCAAGAGACACTTTCGGCCATTGCTCCCGCGTCGCGGACCGTGGATGGGTACCGTGGCCCCTGCTCGTTTGAATCCTGATTCGGGAGAAACGCTCCCGTAACCTGCTTCTCATGTCAGATACGCGGAGCAAGGGTAGAAAATTCGCAGTGGCGGCATCGAGTTCCTCGACGCACCGCCCGCGGAGCGTCAAGTCAGCCTCACATACGACGAACTCCTCGACAGGCCGGTCGAAATCGTCCGGCGAATCGAGGAGTTCGCTGGCCTCGCTCCAAGCAAGACCGTTCGCAGCTTCGCTGCGGCCAACCTCCAGAGGTCTCCGAAGATCAACGTCACCCGCCTGTCCGGCCCGGCGCCCGGCCCGCCCGCGGGCCACGAATCCCCAGAGCTAGCCCTTCGACGAGATCGACACGTCCCTGAGCAGCAGGTGCGGGTAGCGGTGGCTTCCGATGAAGCCCATCAGCCCGACCCTGGTCACCTCGCTCGACAGGTCTACCAGCTGGTCCTTCAGCAGCTTGTAGACGTTGCCGGCGATCATCGTGTCCTTGACGCGGCCG
>JALGZG010000391.1 GCA_025782345.1 bacterium
GCCATCACCGGCGACCAGAGCCAGAAGTTCGACTGGTCGCTCAAGGGCATCGAGATGGCAGAGAGGGGCGGGATGGACGGATGGCTCGGCCCGCTCTGGAACAACCTCGGCTGGAACTACTGCGACGACGAGCGCTACGGTGAAGCCTACGACGCCCTGATCAAAGCACGGGAGTATCACTACAAGGGCGAGGGAGAGCTGCCGAAGCTCATCGCCGACTACTCGGTGGCCCACGTGATGATGAAGCAGAACCGGCTCCACGAGGCGGAAGCGGCGATGCTCAAGGTACTCGAGTGGGCCACGAGGCTTGACGCGGACGGAGCATCCGACGCCGTCGAGTGGATGGGGTTCGCCAGATGGGACCTGGGCGAGATGGCGATGGAGCTGGGTAACAAGGCCACCGGGATCGGAATGCTCAAGCAGGCCCTGAGTGAGATAGAGAAGTCGGGCATGCCCAATGGGGACCCCGATCAGTGGAAGCAGAAGCAAGCCCGCGTGGCGGGGCTGGAAGCATGACACCGATGGGTGGACCACGCGGAGAGGAGGGATCGGGGAAGCCGAGGGATGCGCGCGGCGCGGTCGGAGCGCGCGGGCTCGGTGAGAGATCCGGCGCGTCGGAGTTCGTTCGACACTGGTGCCTTCCTGAATCACGGGTCGTTCGGCGCGTGTCCCATCCCGGTGCTGGAGGCCCAAACGAGGCTCCGGGACAGGCTGGAACGCGGGCCCGTTCAGTTTCTTCTGAGAGAACTCGATGAGCTGGCGACCTCCGCGCGTGCCGAGACCGCGACCTTCGTAGGAGTGGACCCCGACGACCTCGTCTTCGTCCCGAATGCCACGACCGGCGTCAACACCATCCTCCGCTCGCTCAGCTTCGAGGCGGGAGACGAACTCCTCACGACAAGCCACGAGTACAACGCCTGCCGGAATGCGATGGAGTTCGTTGCGGGCGGGGCGGGTGCGCGCGTCGTCGCGGTCGACGTCCCATTCCCGGTCGGATCTTCGGACGAGGTCGTGGAGCGCCTGCTGGACAGTGCGTCCGACAGGACTCGCATCGCAGTCGTCGACCACATAACCAGCCTGACGGGCATGGTCATGCCCATAACGCGAATCGTCCGGGCTCTGGCCGAGCGCGGGATCGACACGCTCGTGGACGGGGCCCACGGTCCGGGGATGGTCCCTCTCAACATCACCGACATCGCCCCGGCCTACTACACGGGCAACTGTCACAAATGGCTGTGCACTCCCAAGGGAGCGGCCATTCTCTACGTGCGGCGCGACCTGCAGCCGTCTATCAGGCCGCTGGCGATCAGCCACGGCGCCAATTCGAAGCGGACCGATGCTTCCCGCTTCCAGCTGGAGTTCGGATGGACCGGAACTATCGACCCTACTTCCTATCTGTGCATCCCCGAGTCCATACGGTTCATGGGTTCGCTTCTGCCGGGCGGCTGGCAGGAACTGATGGAGCGGAACAGAGATCTCGCGCTTCGGGCGCGCAGGCTTCTGTGCGAGGCGGTCGGCGTAGGGCCTGCCTGTCCGGATGAGATGATCGGGACGCTCGCGAGCGTCCCGCTGTCGGCAGGCACGTTCCACTTCACGACGACTGCTCTTGCTTTCGATGAACTCGACACGGTTCTGCGGGAAGAATACGGCTTCGAAGTACCGGTTCTTGCGTATCCCGACGGCCCCTCCAGCATCATCCGCGTCGCGGCTCAGATCTACAATACGATCGAGCAGTACGCTGCGCTGGCGGACACGTTGAAGATGCTGCTTGGGAGGTAGAGGCGGGCCTGACCCTACCCCCGTGCTCAGACGTCGAGACGGGTCTGACCTCACCCCCGTGCTTGGACGTTGAGGCGGGTCGCACCCCTACCCCGTGCTCAGACAGCGCCGCGGCTTCGCCGCGCCAAACTGCGCGCGGGGTAGGGGTGCGACCCGCTTCCACGTTCTAGGGCAGGTCCACAGCAACCTCAGCAACGTAGAGCAGCTTCCGATCCCGATTCGAGATGAAGTTCGAAAGCATGAACTGCAGATCAGGTTCGACGAGCTCATCGAACACAATCTCGCCATTCACCTCGATGACCAGGTTCTGGTCCAGCACGACCATGTCGGGATGAACCAGAAGTCTGAATGAACCCACGCGGGAAGCGGCCACCTCAAGGCGATTCGCGGCGAAGCCGGCCCTGATCGCGGCCGAAGGAACGTCGCGCTTGAAGATAAGGTAGCCGGCGGCTTCCGGCAGCTTGCCCCGAAGGACGACTTCTTCCCCGTCGCGCAGAACCGTCATCTCGAACGCGTCTCCCCTCTCGACCGTGTCCTTCCAATCATTGAGGTCCGGGAGGCTGTCCAGCCGCGCGGCGTCGGCCTTGACGATGACGTCACCAGCCTTGAGCCCGATGTTCCGCGCCGGGTAGTCACCGTCGGACAGCACGCCGACGAGCACCCCCGGTCCCTCGAACTCGTAGTCGTGTTGAAACCCGATCGTCACCCTGTCGTCCGTGAGCGCTACGTTGTGGTCTTCGTGCCAGGGCGCCGGCTCGTCGTTCGTGATGCGGTCGATCGCGAACCAGCGACACTCACCGAAGTCCGTCGACCCCACTTCCCACACGATACGCGAGGGAAACGGGTCCCTCGGGTGCCGCTCGAGGAAATGCGCGACGGCCGGCAGCTCATCCTTGACGTCATCGAAGTCGTGACCGCCTGGAAACTCCCGGTAGTAGATGTCGGCGCCGGCCTGCCGCGCCATCTCGATCGTCGGCCTCATCTTGTGCGAGGGATACAGCCAGTCGTCGAAGGTCGTCGTGGCGAAGATCGGTGTGGCGGACATGCTCGGCGCGTAGGTCGAGTGGTCGAAGTCCAGGCTGGCCACGCCCATGTGCCCGTTCAAGGCCACGAACGCGGCGTAGTCGGAAGGCGCAAGCATCGCGTAGGCGAAGCCCGCGGACGCACCGTCCGAGAACCCGGCCATCCACACGCGGTCGTCGTCGACATTGAGCTCGCGTTTGACGGTCCGAACCAGGTCCCGGATGTTCGTCATCCCCACCTCGTCAAACCACGTGGCGCCCGCCTGCCCGAAGGGAAACACCGAGATCCAGCCCCGCTCGAGGGCGAGCGCGCCAAGCTCGTCCTCGGACACAGATCCGAGAGGGTCATCGCGGATATCCGCCGTGCCCACGCCGCCGTGCAGAACCACGAGAAGAGGAGTGGG
>JALGZG010000352.1 GCA_025782345.1 bacterium
TGACGAGCGTTCTTAGCTCACGGTAGTCCGGGCCCTCATCGGCCCCGCGAATGACGCGTCCCCCCGCCCTGCGAACCGCGCGGGTGATGGCGAGATTGCACTCGTAGATGCTGATGTCGTGGGGAATGCGGCCGTTCTTCTCGACGTGCGTCCAGGTGTAACGCCCCTCCTTCCTGTCCTCACGTTCGCTGGTCGCTCCCGAGACGCCGAGCTTCACCAGTTCGCCGTCGATGGCGCGCGTAAGCTCCGTCGCGATACCGGTCAGATCCCCCGGTCCCCTCAGCTTCGTCACGAAGGAACCGAGCTTCCCGCTGGATATGAGTTCGTACCCGCCAAGGATGAGGACGAGAGCCGCCGCGATGGTCACGGCCGCTATTCTGATGAGCGAGAAGGTCCTGGCTCGCGCTGCGTCCCGCGCCTTGCGCGACCTGCCCCTTGGCATGTGAGAGCACCTCCAGGAAAGAACACACAAAAAGAAGAGGGGCGACCGGAAGGTCGCCCCCTGATATCGTCCCGCAAGAAGAATCGCTACTCCATGAAGAGGCTCTTGAGCTCGCTGAGCGAAACGCGCTCGACGTTCGGGTCGTGCTGCGCATCCCCACGACCTCCACCCCGCTCCCCGAGGTCGAACCAGTGGTAGATCTCCCACCATAGTACGTCTTCGGGATCGGGTTCCGGATTCGGCTGGTCTATATCGATGCGCATGCGGAACTCCGATGGAGCCGTAGCCAGGAAGCCGTCACCTGTAACGAGGTTCACGCGAAGGTCCACCTCGACTACGCAGATACAGGTATCGTCCACGGGGTCCTCCGGAACACCGTAGTCGTACACAAGAGAGGAGATGGTCAGGGTGAGCGAGATATTGTCAACGTCCGAGTCGTGCGCGAACATGTTCTCGTGCATGAGCTGCTCTTGGGGCTTCCACCATATGGGGGGAATCTCGAGCTCGGGGTCGTTCACGTCGTCTTCATTCGGGTAGAACTCGAAATCCTCGGACAGGCAGTCGAGGTACTCGCCCGGGTTCATCCAGATGTACGCCGTCTGAAGGTTGTGGAGAACATCCTCCGGCGTGAGCCGGTCGTGGTAGTCTGCAGGATCGATCTCCACCGGATCCCCTTCATCCGGAGCGAAGGGGTTCCAGCAGCCACCCAGGGTCAAAGCAAACACGGCCAGCAGCATGCAAACCGCCAGCCTCCTGATGGGAAACCTCATCATGTGATAACACCTCCCGTTATTCCCCACTCACACAATCAGTGATTATATCAAGAACCTGGACCCAAGTCAAGAACGTCGTGGGGCTTCTCCCCGTGCCACGGGGCGGATAGCAGCCATAACCGCCCTGCCCGTGGGCAGTTTCCAGCACAGAGGCTGCTTGCAAGCAGCGTGCCTGAGCCCTGCCGCACGTGGCCTCCCGATGGCCTCTACTGGCGGTAGTCTCCTCTCAGAACCCCCCATGTATCGCTTCCGCCGGGATTGGCCGCCCTGCGGTCGACCCACTCGAAAATGGACCAGAGCTGGGTCTCGTCGCGCCTCAACGAGAACCTCACCTGACCGCGGTAGGTCACGGACTCACCGGGCTGGTGGTCGCCGGATTGCCAGACGATGGTCAGTTCGTAGTCGTCACGGCGGTAGGTCTCGTCCTCGTTCTCGTCCGGCTCCTCCACCGTAGTGAACGTCACGTCGATGCCCACGGCCGAATCCAGAAACACTCCGTCGATGTACGTGGCCTCGTCATCTCTCCTCCAGAGGGCGTAGCGGTCATATCCCTCCTGCCCGGCGTCCAGGGAGTCCTGGGGATCGACGTGGAACCTGAAACTATCAGCGAGACAGTCCATGTAGTTCGAGATGCCCTCACCGGCCAGGGCCGCCGCGAGGTTCTCGAGCACCTTGTCGGTATCCGTCGGGGTGACCCACGGGATATCGGGGCCCTCGTCCGGTGGCCCGTCCGGGTCGCGTGGACTGAAAATGCACCCGGGCACGGCGACGAGAAGCACGCCGGCCGCGAGACAGGCAAGCGCGACTCGCGCCCACGCCGCCGCTCGCGCCCACGTCCATGATGCGCCGGACGTCTCTCTTAGAAGGTCCGACTCAGATTGGCCGAGATGTTCCATACTTCGCGCTGCCTTTCACTGATGCTCGTGGCGTTACGATGAGTCCTGGCGACGCTGATCCTCAGGGCCGTCCCATCAGGCAGCGAGTAGTCCGTGCTCGCCTTCCCGACGATGCTCGTGTCGAACTTGTCCCAGACCGCTGTCTTGTTGCCGTCCTCATCGATTCTCCACTTGTCTTGGACGCCCAGATTCTGCCTTACTTCAATCTGTATCAAGTCGGCTATCTTGTAACCGAGAGTGATGCCGAGCTTCTGGTCTATGCGCTCACTGTTCCTACCGTAGCCCTCGACGCCCTGTTCGTTCTCGGCGTAGGAACCCTCGTCCTGCACTCGCCAGGTGTGTTCCAACCCCAGCTCGAGCGGGTCGAACGGCTTCCAATTGAGACCCGTTGTGACGGACATGTTCCGGATGAGGAAATTCGCGTCGGTGTCGTACTGGTAGAACGTGTAGTCCGCCGAAAGCTGGTATCTCTGACTGGCTCCGAAGCGAGGACTGAACGACTTCCGGATAAACGGCTCGATCGCGAACTTCTGTGTCGTCTTGTTGTCCCCGGTACGTGAGCGCCTGATGTAGATGAGCTGGTCTTCTCTGACCCTGACCACAAGCCCGGTCGTGATGTCTTTCCTCGTCCTGTAATTCACGGTGAAGGTTGCCTCTCTGTCAAAGAGGTCTCGGTCCTTGTCGTTGGCGTCGATGTCGTCGTAGTGAACTGACAGGAGGCTCATTCTCCCTCGGAGCGAGACGTCGAGCCCCTCCTTGAATGTGTGCGCCAGACTCGCCGACAGGGTGTTGGTGTAGTTGTCGCCCGTCCGCACGTCGAAGGAGTCGTTCCTCTTCCGGTCAGAGCCCAGGTCTGCCTTGAACTGCGTCTCGCCCAGCAGCTCGAGCTTCGCCGTCACGCTCGTGGATTCATTCTCCTGCTCTCTGTGCTCGGTCTGTTCCTGTTTCGGGTACTCCTGCGTTCCTGCGGACCTCCGCATGTCCACGGCGAAGTGGTGCATCTGCCAGTCGTAGTCGATGTGGCCGGACAGGTCGTGGTTTGTCGACTCGTCTTTGCTCCGCAGATTGCCCTGCTCCGAGTCGAGCAGCGAGTGATTCCCCGTGTACGAGAACGACGTGCTCAGATTCTCGATCGGCGAATAGCCCAGATTGCCAGTAATGCCCTGTGTGCCGCCATTGCTCTTGAC
>JALGZG010000371.1 GCA_025782345.1 bacterium
GAGGGACGGGCGCGGAGGCCCGAATTGGGGACGTGCGCCGCGATTCCTCTTGACCGTCGCTCATCACTTTGACAATCTATGTTCGTGTGGTGGAAGTGCGAGGAGCGCTCGGTCGGGTGGTCCCGAGAGCGCTACGACTCAGGCGCCCCGCGCGCGGAGGTGAGGAATCGCTGGTGGCGGACCTGACCAAGGAGGCCTCCATGAAGTACTTGATCCTGATTGCTGCTCTCGCTCTGCTTGCCGTTCCTGCGCATGCCCAGGTCGGCAGCTACTACAGCTGGGAAGACGGCGGCCTGCTCCTGGGTTCGTACGGCAACCTGGTTGACCCTGTGAACGTCTCCGGTCCGCAGACGGGCTCGCAGGGCTCGACGCTCCCGGACTACACCTGCCCGGGCGCCTACGACGGCGAGTACTACCTGCACGTCGCTGAGGATCCCCACTACTCGACGCCTCAGGCGTTCATCGCCTGGGTCACGGATCTGAACGACGGAGACGAGGTGACGGCCAGCTTCTACGGCTACGACACCACGCCGGGCTCCAGCCCGTCGTGGCGTATCTGGGGTCACTACTCGGACTCCGTCGACGTTACCACGTACCTCGGCTCGGCCGGCGGCAACTCCGATTACACGGCCGGCACGGGTTGGGATCTCATCAGCTACACGTGGGTGTTCGCAGGTGGAGACGGCAACGCGCTGGTGATCGAGGGGCGTCTCTACAGCACCCCGGCCACGATGGACCCGGACCACACGGACTACTGGTGTGACTACGTCTCCGTGACTTCCCCGGCCCACTCCACCCAGGTATTCCCGGGCGAGAGCACGCCCGTCGAGAACTCGACGTGGGCTATCATCAAGGCGCTGTTCAGGTAGCCTGCCTGAGCTCCCCGCTTGGGAGCAGAGCGAGCACGAGCGACGCCGAGGGGCTCCGCGGCCAGACGGAGCCTCTCGCGCGTACGGCCGCCGCCGTTCCGCCGGGGCACGACCAGCGCCGGGAGCGCCGCTTCCGTTGACACGGCCCGTCCTTCGTGCTCTCGGCGCATTGTCAGACACTCGCACGGAGGTCACGTTGGGCAAAAGGACGCGCATTACGAAGAAGGGGCTCAAGCACGATGTCCTTCTGGAGACGACTGCGAAGGGAACCAAGTTCATCGAGGACCACCTGAACAAGGTCCTCATAGGCGCGGCGACCCTCGCTGTCATCGCCGCGGTCGTTGTGATGGTGGTACGCGGACAGAGCGCGACAGAGCTTGCGGCCAGCGCGGATCTCATGACCGCCTCGCAGAGCGCAAGTTCAGGACTGCTCGCGCAGGCCTCCCAGGAATACCAGGCTGTCATCGACGCCTATCCGGGCACACGGAGCGCCGGCGCGGCCACATGCTATCTGGGCACTATCCTGTTCCAGCAGCAGCAGTACGATCCCGCCCTGGAGAACTTCCAGACATATCTTGACAGCTACGGCAAGAAGGGCACTCTCGGAAAGGTCGCACTCGAGGGCAAGGCTTCCGTGCTGGAGCAGAGGCGCGACTTCCCGGCAGCGGCCGAGATCTACAAGGAACTCGCCGCACAGTCGCGTGACCTCGAGTCCACAGCGGCGCGCTATCTGGCAGACGCCCTGCGCTGCTACCGCTCCGCCAACGACTGGCAGGCAGTGAGGGAGACGGCCACCGAGATCGTCGACGAACATCCCGACACACCGTGGGCCGGTGACGCCCGGACCAATCTCGCCGAGGCCAACGTCTATCTGAACTCCTAGGGCGGCAGGCGGGCTGTCGCGCGGCACAACTGCCTCGGGACTGAATCCACAGCAACACTCAGAGCGGCGGGCTCTCAAAGGGGAGTCCGCCGTTCTTCATCTCTACCGTTGATCCGGGGCAGGAGCCCCAGCCGGACATCGGACGGCGCCTGTCACGCAGCACGGGGGCCGGTGGAGGCCCCGTGGCCCGGCCCATTTGCCTCCTTCCTATACGTCGCATAATACATATTCTGTAAACCCACTAGTCAGAGGCTGAGAAAGCCACGCTCAGGAGCACGAAGAAGCCGGCCCGATGGCAGCGCCGGCCCTTCCCCGAGCATCTCCCTGGGTGTCTCCCCGAGTGTCTCCCTGGGTGTCTCCCCGAGTGTCTCTCCCGGGTGCTTCCTCGCATGCTCTCCCAGATGTTTCCCGACGCGGTTCTGCCGCAAGCGCTACTCGGGATCGTCGTCCGGCAGCGGGACCCGTTGGGATCCTCGTCCACCGGGTCGGCATCGACCTCGACTTCCGAGACGCTGAAGGCGTGGTTCATGAGAAGCTCTGCGGGGATGTCTTCCTTGCTCTTGAAGTGCCGGGATTCCCCGGGCTGGAAGGTCAGCTCGCCGTTCTCGTAGATCTCTTTGCCTCGCCAGGTGAGCCTGACCATGGGATGTACCCTCCTGGACGGGGCCGCAGCGACAGGCCCGCGGTAGCGGGACCGCAGCGGTCCGGGCCTAGCCCACGACCAGATTCAGGATCCTGTCCGGGACGTGGATGACCTTCCGGACGGTCTTGCCCTCGACGTGCTTCTGGATACGCTCGTCGCTTCTGGATACGCTCGTCGGCCATGGCCAGCGACACGACGACCTCCTCGGAAGCGCCTCGCTCAGCCTCGACCTCCCCACGGAGCTTGCCGTTGACCTGAACGGCAACGGTTACGACGTCCTCGGCGGCTGCCAACGCGTCGAACGTCGGCCACGCAGCAGCGAATATCGAGCCGCTGCCACCCATGCGCTCCCACAACTCCTCCGACAAGTGAGGCACCATGGGAGCCAGCAGCAGGACCACGCTCTCCACTGCCTCGGACACGGCCGCTCGCTCCACACCCGTCGGATCCCTCCCATCGAGCTCATCGATGAACGCACGCGTCGCGTTCACAAGCTCCATCGTCGCCGCTACGGCCGTGTTGAAGTGGAACGCCTCGATGTCGCCTGTCACCTTTCTGATGCTCTGGTGCGCCTTCCTGTGCAAGTTGTTCACGTTGTCAGGAAGGCCGTCGCAGGCCAGTTCCGTGCAGACGGCGTCTCTGGCCGACGGGTCGAAGGGCCACGCGAGCACGAGATTCCAGACGCGGTTCAGGAAGCGGTGCGCTCCCTCGACCGCGGTGTCGTTCCACTCGGCGTCCCGGTCCGGCGGTCCGCTGAAGAGCGTGTAGAGCCGCTCGGTGTCTGCGCCGTAGCGCGCTATCAGCTGGTCGGGCGGGACGACGTTCCCCACCGACTTCGACATCTTCGCGCCGTCCTTCGTGATCATCCCCTGACAGAAGAGCCGCTCGATCGGCTCGTCGAACGACAGCAGGCCCAAATCCCTTAGAACCTTCGTCATGAACCGTACGAAGATGAGGTGCCCGCACGCGTGCTCGATCCCGCCGATGTACCTGTCCACCGGCAGCCACCTGTCGACGTCTGCCTTGATGAACGGGACCGATTCCTCACCGGGCGAGATGTAGCGCAGCAGGTACCAGCTGGAGTCCACGAACGTGTCGAGCGTGTCGGTCTCCCTCCTCCCCTGACCACCGCATTTCGGGCAGGTCGTGTTCAGGAAGGACTCCGATGTGGTCAGCGGTGATTCGCCCTTGCCCGAGAACGTGACGTCGGTGGGAAGCAACACCGGCAGGTCATCGTACGGAACGGGCTGGACGCCGCACTGGTCGCAGTAGATGACCGGAATCGGCGTGCCCCAGTAGCGCTGCCTCGAGACCAGCCAGTCCCTCAATCTGAAGCTGACGGTCCGGCGTCCGATGCCGCCTTCCTGCATCCAGTCGGCTATCTTCTCCATCGCGTCGCGGTTGGTAAGCCCGTCGAACTGCGCGGAGTTCGTCTGGACGCCGTCCTCCACGTAGGCCTCCGTCATCGTGCCGCCGTCGAGACCCCCGTCGGGCCTGTCGATGACAACGCGGATGGGCAGGCCGTAGTTCCTGGCAAACTCGAAGTCTCTCTGATCGTGTGCGGGGACCGCCATGACCGCCCCCGTCCCGTACTCCATGAGCACGTAGTTGGCGACCCACAGTTGTACCTTCTCGCCGTTGACGGGGTTGATCACGTGCCGCCCGGTCCAGACACCCTCCTTCGGAACGTCAGCGTCACCACGCACTATCGAGCCCTCGGCCTTGACACTATCGGCGAAGGCCATCACCTCTGTTTCGTGCTCCGTGCCGGCAACGAGCCCCGGAAGCGCCGGGTGCTCCGCCGCCATCACCATGTAGGTAACGCCGAATATCGTGTCCACTCGCGTCGTGAAGCACGGCAGCCGCTCCCCGATCTCGGCGACCACGAAGTCGATCTCGACACCCTCGCTGCGCCCTATCCAGTGGCGCTGCATCAGCTTGACGCGCTCCGGCCAGTCGGGCAGTTCGTCCAGGCCCTCAAGCAGCCTGTCGGCGTAGTCCGTGATCTTGAAGAACCACTGCTCGAGGTCGCGGATGGCCACCACCGACTTGCACCGCTCGCACTTGCCCTCGACCACCTGCTCGTTCGCCAGAACCGTGGCGCACGACGGGCACCAGTTGACCGGCGCGCCCTTCCGATAGGCGAGGCCGTGCTCCAAGAGCTTGAGGAAGAGCCACTGTGTCCACCTGTAGAAGGCGGGCTGGTGCGACGCGAACTCCCGGTCCCAGTCGTAGCCTATCCCCCACCTCCGGAACTGGTCTTTCATCTTGATGATATTGGCGTCCGTCCACACCGGCGGGTGGATGCCCTTCTCAATGGCCGCGTTCTCAGCCGGCAGCCCGAAGGCGTCCCAGCCCATGGGCGTCAGGACGGACCTCCCCGTCATCATCCTGTAGCGCGCAATCGAGTCGCCGATGATGTAGTTACGGCCGTGGCCCACGTGAAGATCGCCGGACGGATACGGGTACATTACGAGGCAGTAGTACCTGTTCTCGGAATCCGTCGAGCATCGGAAGAGCCTCTGCTCTTCCCACCGTTCCTGCCATTTCGGCTCTATCTCAGCGAATGGGTAGCGTGTCATGCGACCGACCCTCTCCTCTGGTCATTGCTCGCGGTATTCTGAAAGAAGAAGGCCGGCACCGGTGAGCGGTGCCGGCCGAAAGATCTAGCTCAGCTGTCCCGCTAGAACGCATACGTGAACGACAACGATGGGATAAGCAGGTCGTCGAGGTGTTTGCCGTCCATGTCCTCTGT
>JALGZG010000379.1 GCA_025782345.1 bacterium
CGCACGCGAGCGGATCGGTACCTCAAAACGATCAATGAGGCCGCTCTGCGGATGGAGCAGCAGATGAAGCTCGACGAGATCTTCGCGGCCGCCGCCGCGGAACTGGCGGAGGTGGGTCTGACAGGGACGCTCTTCGCCTTGAACGAAGCCGGGGACGAAGTGACTCTCATGTACACGTCGATGGATTCGGAGACCCTCAGGGCCGCCGAGAAGCTCCTGGGCGTGCGCCTGTCCGACATGACGTGCGAGGTAGATCAGGTGGACGCGTTCAGAGCTGCCGTCCACGAGCGGCAGACGGTGTTCATAGGTGACATGGTCGAGTTCCTCCGCCAGGGACTCCCGCTTCCCAAGAAGAAGTTCGCGCCACCGCTCCAGAGGGCGTTTAATCGCAGGAGGGTCATCCTCGCACCCCTGATCGCGGATGACAGGGTGTTCGGCGCGCTCGCGGTAGCGTCCGACAAGCTGACCGAGAGAGACACGCCCGCCGTAACGGCGTTCGCCAACCAGCTCTCCGCGGCCTGGCGCAAGGCCACACTGATGAAGGAACTCGAGCTGAGCCTCGAGGAACTGCGTGAGACGCAGGACCAGCTGCTGCAGTCACAGAAGATGGAGGCGGTCGGCAGGCTGGCGGGAGGCGTCGCGCACGACTTCAACAACCTCCTCACTGCCATCAGCGGATACGCCGAGCTGCTTTCGTGCGACACCTGTCTCAGCGAGAGCGTGCACGGCGACATCGACCAGATCCGCAAGGCGGCGGGACAGGCGGCGACGCTCACGGGTCAGCTACTGGCGTTCAGCCGCAGGCAGCCGCTCCAGCCGGTCGTCATCGACCTGAACAAGATCGTCGTCAACACGGACGCGATGCTGCACAGGCTCATTGGTGAGGACATCGAGCTCATCACCACGCTGGACGAGGCCTCGTGCCAGGCAAAGGCGGACCCGGGACAGCTCGAGCAGGTCATGATCAACCTCGCTGTCAATGCGAGGGACGCGATGCCGGAGGGCGGCAAGCTGACGATCGCAACGCGTAACGTGGTGCTGGACAGCAAGGCCTGCGCGACGATCCACGATGCCCGCCCGGGCAGGTTCGTGTGCCTCTCGATAGAGGACACGGGGTCGGGCATCGAGAGGGACATCATCGACCAGATCTTCGAGCCCTTCTTCAGCACCAAGGGCCCCGCGAAGGGCACGGGGCTGGGGCTGGCGGTTGTCTACGGGATCATCAGACAGCACGGCGGGTGGATAAACGTCTTCAGCGAACCGAACCAAGGCACCGCATTCAAGGTCTACCTCCCCTCCGTCCAGGACCCCCGGAGCGCGAGCAAGGAGCCGACGACCACGAGCGAGTCAAAGGCGGCGCGAGGCACCGGCCAGCGCATCCTCCTGGTCGAGGACGAGGAGGCCGTCCGCGAACTGGCCTCCAGAGCGCTGAAAGAGAACGGATACGTCGTCTTCGAGGCGGGAGCCTACGAGGAAGCGCTCGAGCTCTTCGAGCGTGAGGGCGGGAAATTCGATCTTGTGTTCAGCGATGTCGTGCTGCCGGACAAGAGCGGAATCCGGCTGATCGACGACCTGCTCTCCCGAAGACCGAACCTCCAGATTCTCGTGTCCAGCGGCTACACGGACCAGAAGTCCCAGTGGCCGGTCATCCAGGAGAAGGGATTCCGCTTCCTGCAGAAGCCCTATTCGCTGGTTGACCTGCTCGGGACCATAGATGAGCTCGTGTAGGGGTGTAGGGGATCTCGGGGCGCCGCTCGCGCCCATGCGAGCGTAACCTGGGATGAAGCACGGCCCACGCGCGGCGGTGCTCGGGCTGCACGGACGAAGAAGCGGACGACGGCTCAAGCCCATGAGGGCTTAGGCCACCGTCCGCTTCTGTCCTGTTGCGACCGCGGCGCTCCTACTTGAGAAGCACCATCATCTTCCTGTCGCTGAACTCCCCGGCTGTCATCGAGCAGAAGTAGATCCCGCTGCCGACGCTCTGGCCGCGGTCATTAGTGCCGTCCCAGACGACGGACCTCTGCCCCGCGCCCTCGACACCGTCCTTGAGCGTCGCCACGACCTTGCCGGCGACGCTGTAGACGCGGACGATCACGTGCGCCGCTTCGGGAAGCGAGTAGGCTATGGTCGTCATCGGGTTGAACGGGTTCGGGGCGTTCTGCTTGAGCGCGAACCGCGCAGGTATCGACGCGTCGGAATCGCTCACGCCCGTGCCCGCGCTGGTGATGGAGACGTCGTCGATGTACCACCCCTCCTCCGTCTCGAGCGCGTCGGACGCGAACCTGAATCTGAACGTGGCGCTCTGCCCCTCGTAGGGCGTCAGGTCGAACGTCTCTTCCCTCCACGTGTGCATACCCGACCAGCATGGAGTGCCGGTGGGAAGGGGGTTGGCCGGGTTGTTGTTCTTGACGTGGCTGTATCCGCCGACCGGGGCCAGGTTGCTCCACGTCTCCCCGCCGTCCGTCGAGATCTCGACGAGCGCGCAGTCCCACGCGGACGTCGCGCTCTCCTCCTCCGCGGCCAGCCAGCTCCAGAACGTCATCTCACCGTCGGCGCCCACGCACATGGTCGGCGTCTCGAGCGCGCCGTCGGCGCTGTCGGTGTAGTTGGCCGCCCCGGCGCCGCCGAACTTCCAACTCGTGTCGGCCGAATGCGAACGGTAGGTCTCCACGTGCCACTGGTCCCACGTTGTAATGCGTCCAGTCGGAACCCGAGCCCTCGAAGTCCTCTTCAAGTGTCGTCGCACCTACCAGAAGCGCGATGTCGTCGTAGGCGTGGAAGCCAGCGGCGGGCGTGGTGACGACGAAGTCGAGCATGAACTCGTGAAAAGCAGGGGCGCCGAGCGCGACCGTGAACTCGAACTCGGGCTGCGGTGTCCCCGTTCCGCCGGATGGGATCAGAGCGGGGCCGGCGGTGCCCTGTGTGATGGTGATGTATGAGTCACTGGTCGTCATCACAACCGTCGCGTCCCTCGCGTCGTCTCCCCCTGTGTTCTCGTAGGTGACCGACAGGGTGACTGTCTCCCCCGCCTCTATGCACCCGTTGCCGTTCCCTCCCGGGGGGGAATCATCCACGTCGTAGCCGTAGATGCTGAGCACAGGCGCGGACACCGGGATGTTGCAGACGCTGACCCACGTGCTGTCCCCGTCTGTCGCCTCCACCTGAAGCTGGACGACGTACCCGTCGGGGCAGCTGCCGGTGATGTAGATGTCGTAGTCCTCGTAGCACTGGGCCGTGGCGCCGACCGCGATGTCGCCGTACTCCTCGTAGCTGTCCGACACCAGAACGTCCGGCTCATACTCCGAGATCAAAGCGGAGATACCGATCCCGGCCTGGTTGCCGATGTTCTCGAGCGTCATCACAAGCTCGATGTACTCGCCCGCGTCCGCCACGCCGTCGCCGTCCCCGATGCTGTCACCGGAGGTGTCATCGTCGATGATGTGGCTCTCGTACACGATGTACGGGCTGTCCGTGATCGACACGGTCGTCGAACCC
>JALGZG010000067.1 GCA_025782345.1 bacterium
GCTCGACATCTCCGCGGTCGCCGACGGCCAGGAGACGGTCTACCTGCGCTGGACGATGGGCACAACCGACGGCGGGTGGACCTACTGCGGCTGGAACATCGACGACATCGAGATATGGGGCCTCGATCGGGTCCTGGCCGGTGTCGACGACGAGCACGTCCTCGCGGCCAGGCTCGACCCGGCCAGGCCGAACCCCTTCAACCCGGTGACGACGATTGCGTTCGCACTGCCCGAGGCGGGGCCCGCGAGGCTTGCGGTCTACGACGTGACCGGACGTCTGGTTGCCGTCCTCGCCGAGGGTGTGCACGAAGCAGGCGAGCACGAGGCCGTGTGGAACGGAAGGGACGCGGCGGGCAGGCAGCTCGGTTCCGGTGTCTACTTCGTGCGCCTCGAGGCCGCGGGCTCCGTGTCGACCAGGAAGATGGTCATGGTCAAGTAGTATCGCCTCGACCGCGCTTGATGGAGGCGAAACGGCGGCAGGAAACGAGAACCGAACAGGAGGGGTGGGACCCGCCGTGGGCTCCACCCCTCTGTCAGTCCGCGACACCGTCGCGCGAGCAGGTGCATTCGGGCCGACACCGTCTCGCTTGCCGACGGGTCCCTAGTGTAGTAGATTACAGGTAACCGGACTCACATGAGAACGCCCTCCAGGCGGCCCTGCTGTTCGACCCTGCGGGGCCGAATTCAAGTCCGCGGGCCACGAGTATCCGCGGTCTTCGCCACCCATCAAGAGGACTCCAGATGAGACACAGGCGTCAGGCGCTTAGAATCACCGCGCAGGCGGCGCTCGCCGCGGCTCTGGCCGTGGCCACGGTGGCGGCCGCAGCCATGGCCGTGATCGCCCTCCCAGCGTTACCCGCTTCGGCCCAGCTGCCGAGCTCGTTCAACCTCAGGAACGCCGGCGGCGAGAACTACGTTAGCAGCGTCAAAGAGCAGACCGGGGGCACGTGCTGGGCGCACGCGGCCATGGCCGCGATGGAGAGCAATCTCCTGATGACGGGGGCCTGGGAGGAGAACGGTGAGGAAGGAGAGCCCGACCTCGCCGAGTACCACCTCGACTGGTGGAACGGATTCAACCTGGAGTTCAACGAGGACGAGGGCAATCCCAACAACCCCTCGGACGGCGTCCTAGTCCACGCCGGAGGCGACTACCTCATGACGTCCGCGTACACCTCCCGGGGCGACGGCGCGGTCCGGAACTCAGACGGGCAGGAGTACAACTACCCGCCGGAGCTAAGCTCGCCCGACTACCATGTCTACTACCCACGCGACATTGTCTGGCTGACGGCCGGCGAAGACCTCTCGAGCATCGACATCGTCAAGCAGTCCGTGATGGACCACGGCATCGTCGCGACGTGCCTTCACTCCGATGACATGTTCATGGAGTCCTTCACGCACTACCAGCCGCCCGACTCATCGATGGAGCCCAACCACGCGGTTTCCATCGTGGGTTGGGACAACAACAAGCCGACGCAGGCGCCGCGCGTGGGCGCGTGGCTCGTCAAGAACAGCTGGGGTGACGACTGGGGAAACCAGGGCTACTTCTGGATCTCATACTACGACAAGTACGCGTGTAAGCAGCCGGAGATGGGCGCCGTCTCGTTCAGGAACGTGGAGCTTCTCGACTACGGCCACATCTACCACCACGATTATCACGGATGGCGCGACACGATGGACGACGTCGACGAGGCGTTCAACGCTTTCACGATGGCCGGCGACGAGATGGTCAGGGCGGTGAGCTTCTACGTGGCGGCCGACAGCGTGGACTACACGGTCAGGCTCTTCGACACGTTCGACGAAGGTACGCTCGCAGACGAGCTTGCGTCGACGTTCGGGACGTTCGAGCGGAAGGGCTTCCACACGGTGGACCTGGGGGTGCCGGTCGCGTTCTCGGCGGGCGACGACTTCCATGTCTACCTACAGCTGTCACGCGGCGGGCAGCCTTACGACACGACCAGCGAGGTCAACGTGCTCCTGGGTGCCAGCTACCGTGCGATCGTCCAGTCGTCGGCTAGCCCCGGCGAGAGCTACTACCGCGAGGACGGCACCTGGGTCGACCTCACGGGCTACGACGCCGATGCCAACTTCTGCATCAAGGTCCTGACCGATGACCTCTCGTTCCTTCTCGACCCACTCGGAGGGATCCAATCCCAGGGACCCGCGGGCGGTCCGTTCTCGCCCGACAGCGTGCGCTACGAGTTCGTGTACCACGGTGCTGCGGCGGTAACGTATGAGATCACCGTCGATCCCCCAGTCAGTTGGCTGACTCTCGTTGGGGACACGGAGGGCACACTCGAGATAGACGTCCCGGCAGAGATCACGGTCGTGGTGAACGGAGACGCGGCCGAACTGGAGCCGGGCGTGCACAGGGCGAGGGTGGTGTTCGAGACCGGGTCGGAGTACCTGGGCGACGTGTTCCGGGAAGTCACGCTCTCCGTCGGCGACCGGATTCCCCGCTACCAGTGGATGTTCGACGAAGACCCCGGCTGGACCTACGAGGGGCTGTGGGGGTTCGGCCAGCCCACCGGCGGCGGCGGACAGAACGGAGCGCCGGATCCGACGAGCGGGCACACGGGCGACTACGTCTGCGGATACAACTTGAACGGTGACTACCCGAACGGGATGTCCGAGGAGCATCTCACGACCGGTCCCATCGATTGCTCCGAGTTCGTGCTGACGCAGTT
>JALGZG010000387.1 GCA_025782345.1 bacterium
AAATCAGGTCCGTGCCGCCTGGTTCACTGGGGAGGCAGCGTTCCTGCTCGCTATCGACTCTTCACTTCCATCCCTGCTGCAATTATCCATGGAATCCGCATCCTCACCAAGAGCCAATGCGGAATCCACGAACACAGTTTACCACATCTTGGCTGGAAACTCAATCGTTTGCCGCCACGCCGGTCAGATGCTCGCCAGGATGCCTTTGAGGACGAGGGCCACGAGCAGCGAGTAGGTCACGTTCACCATGGTCCCCGCCAGGAAGTAGAGTGAGTTCCTGCTCATATCCTCGCGCCGGACGAACGCCTTGGCAGCGAAGATCACCGAAAGGGCCGTGTAGGCCCCCGCCAGCACAAATGCCACGATCAGGATATTCTCGCACTTCCCCACCACAACACCAGTGTCGCGCACCCGCTTCTCGAGCTTGCCCTCGACGTCCTCCTTGGCTATGCCGCGGAGCACGCCGTTGACCACCCGCCCGCTCGTCAGCATCAGGAAGACGCTGCCGCCGACCGCCACCGCGATACCCTGCCACCCCTCAGCGAGCCACATCGTGGGTTCCACTCTCTTCCCTCCCGGAGTACTCCTCCATCACCGCGCGCACGCTCGCCTCAACCTGCCTCAGCTGCCTGAACTCCGTGCCCACAAGGACGTGAGATACCGCCTGTTGGCTGACTCCCAGCACCGACGCCGCCGCCACCTGGCTTCCGTGCAGCTCGTACGCCCTGACGACCTCCCACTGCCTCTCCGTCAGCGCCGCCCGTGCAAGCAAGAGCATGTTCACCGCCCCCGCGACCGCCTCATCCAGCAGCGGGTCCCCGACCGACATGGCGAACAGGAGCCTCGAACTCTTGAGCTCCCCCATCATCCCCGCGGCTCGGTGGAACACGGGGCCGTCCATCCGAGCGAACTCTCTGGTCCCGAACGCCGTGTCGACCTCGCCGGCCGCCACCACGAACCTCATCCTCTCCGGACGAAGCTCCGCGCCCACGACCGCGAGCATGTCGTAGATTCGGCGAAATGAGGTCAGGGCCGCGCCCACCTCATCGATACCCTTGATGATGCTGACAGGCGCCATCAGCTCACCCGCGAACTCGTCGTTCAGCCGGCCGCACGCGCGCTCCAGACCGGCAGCCAGCGCCTCGCGGTCTGCAACGTGCCGCGAGTTCTCAACGTCTCCTAGGAGCACGATCACCGTTCGCTCAGCACTGGTACTCATACAATCTCCCTGTTTGTATTCTCAGATACAACTGTGGTACTTGTATGCGAGGAGCATGCCAGTGTCAAGAGAAAAACAAGCCCCGCGCCTTGTATCTGTAGAATACAAGGATGGGGCTTGTAGAAGCGCAACTCCGCCGCTCTGCCTCAGTAGCTAGACAGTCGCCTCCATGATGATGTTGGCAAGCTGCGTGATGTTGAGGTCCGCGGGCGCCTCCTTGGCGGACCAGAAGAACGCCTCGTCCCAGGTGTGCATGCCCGTGAGGTTCGTGCGCCCGAAGAGATCGGCCTCCTTGATGGTGCCCTTGAGATCGAAGCCGTGGTTGCCTACCGGAATGAGGTCAGGACCCCTGGCGCTCTCCGGCCCGGAGTAGACCTCGTCCCGCTCGAACACGCGCTCGATGACGGGCTTCCCTTCGTACTGAAGCTCGGCCAGCCCCGCCTTGATCTCGTCCATGATCGTCCTCGCCGACGCGTCGTCGACGCTCCCCTTCGGGAAGCGACCCTTGCGGTTCAGGTAGATGCGGCCCGGGTCGATGACGAATGCCGCAGACCCTTCCGCGATGTCCTCGATGGAAGCGGGCGCGTCGCTCTCGAAGAAAAGGAACCCGTTCTCGCGGAGCCAGTTGTTGACGCGGACCTCCTGCTCGATGCCGCAGAACCCGTGGTCCGAGAGCATGAAGAAGCCCTCGCCCTCGTGCGTCCGCCCGGAGATCTCGGAGAACCGCCCGTACATCTCGCCGATGAACGCATCGACCTTGCGGTAGTAGTCCAGGAAGGCGTCGTGGTACTTGTCTGACGGGTCTTCGTAGGCGTTCCAGATGTAGTGCTGCAGCCTGTCCGTGCCAGTGACGACCACCTGGAAGTAGTCCCAGTTCTCCTTGCCCCAGAAGAGGTCGACGGCCCGAAGGCGCCCGTCGAGCGTCTTGCCGAGGTCCTCCATGAGGTAGTCGTGGTCCTCGCGCGCCTGACGCGTGTCGATATCGATGGCGTAGTCGATGGACTCGAGGCTGTCCAGAATGCGCGCGGGGTAGACCGACTTCTTGAGCGACAGCGCGACGAATCCGGACACCAGAATGCCGGGAATCTCGTGCGCCGGGTAGGTCGACGGCTGATTTATGACGATGGAGGTCTTCTTCTTCTCCCCCATCTTCTCCCAGAAGGTCGGGACCTTGAGGTCCCTGAAGTTCGGGAAGCGCACGTCGTAGCTGCCGGGCTTCGGATCGAGGAACCCGAAGATGCCGTGCTGGCCCGGGTTGGCGCCGGTCATGAAGGAGGGCCAGCTGACCGCGGAGATCTCGGGGAGCGTGACCTTCATCTTGGCGAGGTGGCCGAGTTCGATGAGCTTCGCCACGTTGGGCATCGTGCCGTTCGCCGCGAGGTCCTGGAGCAGCGGGTACGGCACGCCGTCCAGGCCGACCACGAGTGTCTTCTGCTTCCTGCGTCCGAAGAGTGCCATGTGTCCT
>JALGZG010000107.1 GCA_025782345.1 bacterium
GTCCTGCTCCGATTCCTGGTCGTCGTGCTCAAGCCATCACCGCCTCTCGGGGCGAAGACAAGACCTGCCGGGACAACGGTCCGTACCCGGAGCTGGGCACGACCGGCAAAGAAAACGCGCCCCGTACATCCTTCGAGGCGCTGCGAGGCACGAGGAGAGACTGCTATCGTGCCGGCTCCTTCTACCATCCAGACTGTCACTGTCGGCGCCTGGATTACACAGGCTCTGCGGATCGCTCCGCTCGCGGGCTCTGACCGCCGGTGGGGACTTGCACCCCGCCCCGAAGGAACTTGTATTCAGTTGTCACTACAGAACCTACCACCCCCGGGGGGCGCTGTCAAGCTGTCTCGGGAGGCCCTTCGTCGACTCCCAGAAGCCCCCTGGCGAACGCCGCGGAATCGAAGGGCTCGATGTCGTCGATGGCCTCCCCCAGCCCTACGAACCGGACCGGAATGGCCAGTTCCCTGGCGATAGCGACCACGATGCCCCCGCGCGCGGTCCCGTCGAGCTTCGTCAGCACGAGCCCGGTCAGACCCAGTGCCTCGTCGAACACCTTGGCCTGCGACAGCGCGTTCTGCCCCGTGTTCGCATCGATCACCAGGAGGAGTTCGTCAGGCGCGCTCTCCAGTCGCTTTCCGAGCACGCGTTTGACCTTCACGAGCTCCTGCATCAGGTTCTTCTGTGTGTGAAGCCGACCCGCCGTGTCCACAATGAGTACGTCTGCACAACGCGCGATCGCTGCGTCGAGAGCGTCGTAGGCAACCGCGGCAGCGTCGCCGCCCGGCTGCCCCGCAACGAACTGAGCGTCACTCCTGTCCGCCCAGATGGACAGCTGCTCGTTCGCGGCGGCCCGGAACGTGTCGGCCGCCGCCAGGATAACGCTGCGTCCTTTGTCCGCATGAAGACGCGAGAGCTTTCCGATCGTCGTCGTCTTACCGACGCCGTTGACGCCCGCGACCATAACGACGAGAGGCGCCCCGGGTTCTCCCTGGGCGCCTTCCTTCTCGGCAGCGCGTAGCGCTTCTTCGATCTCCAGGGCAAGGAATTCCCTGACCTCACCCTCCGTGGCCGCACCGCTCGCGCCGAACCGCTCCCTGAGAGCGTCGATCAGATGCAGCGCGGTCTCGACACCGAGGTCGGCAGCGATCAGGGTCTCCTCTATCGAGTCCAGCGCGGCGCCGTCAAGACCCGCGCCGCTGCCCAGGGCTCCCCGGATGCCCTCTGTGATCGCCCGTCTTGTCTTCGCCAGCCCGTCACACAGCCTCGAGAACCGCTTCCTCACTCACCACCTCTTCCCTTGCATGATCGAGACTGACGGAAACCACCTTCGACACGCCCGACTCCTCCATCGTGATGCCGTAGAGCCGGTCGGCCTCCTTCATGGTCGCCTTGTTGTGCGTGATGATGATGAACTGTGTCCGGTCAGAGAAGTCCTTCAGCACCCGGACGAACCGCTGCACGTTCGCGTCATCCAGCGGCGCGTCCACCTCATCGAGAATGCAGAACGGCGACGGCTTAACCAGGTAGATCGCGAACAGAAGTGCGATCGCTGTCAGTGCCCTCTCACCGCCTGAGAGAAGTGAGAGACGGCCGAGTTTCTTCTGCCGTGGTGATGCCACTATCTCTATGGTCGAATCCAGCGGGTCGTCCGGATTGGTGAGCTTGAGGTCCGCGTCGCCCCCCTCGAAGAGCCGCTGGAACATGTCGACGAAGTTCTTCCGCACCAGCTCGAACGTTTCGAGGAACATCTCGCGCGCGGTGTTGTTGATCTGGTCGATCGCGGCCTTCAGGGATTCCTTCGATCTCTCCAGATCCTCAAACTGACCTGTGAGAAACTCGAGACGTTTGCTCTCCTCGTCGTACTCGTCGAGCGCAAGGAGATTGACCGGCCCCATGGCGCGCAGGCGCGCCCTGAGTCGCTCGATCTCCTCCTTGGCCTTCGGCGCATCGAAGGGCGGCGCGTCCTCCTCCACCGCGAGGTCGCCAAGTTGTTCCACGTCCGCGGAGTACTCCTCCTGGAGCCGCTCGCGGAGGGACTCGAACCGGCTCCGAAGCTCGGTGTCCTTGAGCTCGATCTCGTGCAGCTCAACCTGCGCACGGTCCCTGGTATCCCTGGATGACCTGGTGTCCTCGTCCAGCTTCTCTATCTGGACGCGGAGCTGTCTCACGTCATTGCGCATCGCGTCCCTGTCACGCTCGAGCGCGTGCTTCTCCTCGTTCAGTCCGGACAGCACCTCACCGTCGGCGCCATTCCGTGTGTCCAGTTCACCGACGGTGCGAATGTGGTGCTCGCGCTCCTCGCTCTTCTTCTCGATGGCGCTTTTCGCCACCCTCACCGTCTCGCCCAGCTGCGCGTGCTCCGCCTTCAGCTGTGCAAGCTCGGACCTCGCGGCCGCGGCGGCTATCTCGCTCTGTTTCTCCTCCTCGCCCGCCCTGGCCCGCTCCCTCTCTGCCAGCTTGAACTTCCTCTGGAGTTCGCCCACCTGCTCTCCGAGCTCGTCCTCGCCCCTTGAGAGGTGAGACAGGCGGTCAGCCAGAACGACGACGTCCCTCCGTGTCGACTCCATCCGCACACCGAGCGCGTCGCGATTCGCCCCAAGGCGGGCGACGCTATCGGCCAGGTTCGTCTTGCCGAGTTCGAGTTCTGTCACCTGTCGCTTGGCCTCCCAGAGCTCGGCCTCCGCACGTTCCGCTGCTGCCTCGGCGCCCTCCGCGGCCGCAGACGCTGTCGCGAGTTCCCCCTCGGCTGTTTCCTCGGCGCGCCTCGCCTCCGCGAGACGTCGCGTGAGATCCGCGACATCGCGCTGCGCTGCCTCGAGGCGCTCGGCACGCCGCAGAAGGCCGGCCTCCTCGTTCCCGGGCCGTCCTCCTGACAGAACACCCGCCGCGGTCGCCATGTCCCCCTCTGGAGTGACGAACGCCAGATGCTCGGCGTCCTCGCGTCCCCTGAGACCCAGCGCGGTGTCGAGGTCGCGCACGATCACGACGCCCTCGAGTAGAAACTCAGACAACGTTCCCAGGGAACCGTCACAGCTGACGAAATCCGAGGCGGGACCGACTACCCCCGCGGCCGAGCACACGGTGTCCGGAGGACGCTCCACGTGGATGCCGGCCAGCTCCGAGACCGGGATGAACGTCGCTTTGCCGAGCGCGCCTCTCGAGAGGTGCCCCATGGCGTTCCGCGCCGATTCCACGTCGCGCGTTACGACGTACTGCACCGCGCCGGCGAGGGCCGTCTCGATGGCTCCCTCCATCCCCTGATCGATGGTGATCACGTCAGCTACCGTACCGACAAGCCCGGCGACCGAGTCGGCATCGTCCGTCAGGAGCGAGCGTACACCTTCCTGGAACCCGCCGTAGCCGTCGCGTATCTCGGACAGAAGCTGCTTCTTGTGTTCCGCCGAGTCAAGCTCACCCTCGAGCTTGGTCTTGTGCTCCCGCGCTCCCAGGAGTCCCTCCCTGGCGCCGTCAAGGCAGGCGGTTCCCTGCTTGTGCGCAACGGCGGCGTCGTGCGCGGCGCCACGGAGGCTCTTCTCGGCCTCGAGGGCCGTCAGAATGAGTTCTTCCTTCTCGGCCAGCGCTCTCCTGCCCTCCCCGAGACCGGTCTCGAGAGTGACGTGCTCCTCGATCAGGCCGTCGAGACGCGTCCTGTAGCTCTCGAGCTCACCCTTGAGCCCCGCGGAGCTCTCAAGGCCGGCGAGCCGCGTCTGCTTCTGGCCGTCAAGTAGATCTCTGAATCTGCGGTGCTCCTTCTCGATCTCGGACAGACCTTCCGTAACGGAGGCCAGCTCGCTGTCACGTTCATCGGTCCTGTCCGCCGCCCCCTTGATCTCGTCCTCCAACCGCGCCGTCCTGCTCAGCGCGAGCGCAAGGTCAGCCCGGATGTCCGTGAGTTCGGTGTCCAGCTCCGCGACCCGGCGCTCGGACGCGCTCCGCCTCTCGCTGCCAACCAGGAGTCCGTCCGCGAGCGAACGAACTCGCGCATCGAGCTCGCCGATCTCTATCTCGAGACTCGCCAGCGCCTCTTCCTTGTCGTGGCGTTCCGTGCGGACGCCCATGCCGTCGCGCTCGGACCTGGAAAGCACTCCGTCGCATTCGCCCATCGTTCCACGAAGCCCGCTGATCCGTCCGGTCGACTGACCCTTCCGGGTCTGCCACTCGGCGTACTCCCGTCTGCCGAGCGCGATCTCCAGCTCCTTGAGATCGTCCGTGTAGCGCCGGTGCCGCCGCGCCTGCGCCAACTGCCGCTTGAGCGACCGCACCTTCTTCTCGACCTCGCTGATGATGTCAGACACGCGCTGCATGTCCGTCTCTGTCGCAGTGAGCTTGTTCAGCGCCGACCGCTTCCGGACCTTGTACTTCATGATCCCGGCGGCCTCCTCGAACATGAAGCGGCGGTGCCCACTGGAATCCGAGAGGATCGAGTCAACCATCTTGCGTTCGATCAGCGAGTACGTCCGCGTGCCGACACCCGTGTCAAGGAACAGGTCCTGAATGTCCCTGAGGCGACAAGGGGTCTTGTTGAGAAGGTACTCGCTCTCTCCCGACCTGAAGACGCGGCGCCCGATGACGACCTCCGCGTAGTCGATAGGAAGGTAACCGGCGGAGTTGTCGATGGTCAGCGCCACCTCGGCCATGCCGAGTCGGCGTCGCTGCTTGGTGCCGTTGAAGATGACGTCGGCCATGCTGGCTCCGCGCAGCTCCGAAGGGCTCTGCTCACCCAGGACCCACCGAATGGCGTCAGCGACGTTGGTCTTCCCGCACCCGTTGGGTCCCACGACGCACGTCATGCCGGAACCAAACTCGAGACCCAGCTTGTGCGCGAAGGATTTGAACCCGAAGACGTCCAGCTTCTTGAGGTACACCGCCCCTCCTTACTCGCTACTCGTTGTCAGCGGCGCGTTCTATCCACGCGCCTTCATACCCGAGAGCCTTAATCGTTTCAAGATCTTCGCGGGCCGCCGACAGTATCGGATACCCGCCGGACACGACGACCCGGAACCACATCCCTCTGTTCTCCACCTCCTTCGCCACGACCTCCGCACCGACACCGCGTTGGATCAGCCGTTCGGCCTCGAAGACGGCCGCTCCTTCGTGACGGTGCGAGCTGATCATGATCCGATAGCGACCGCCGGGTCCGCTGATAGCGGTGCCCCCATCGGAGCTCTCGCGCACCGCGCGTACGTCTGACTCGTCGAGGTCAGCCGAGCCGATCTCCTCGCCCGCCGCCTCCCGCTCTCCCTCAGAAGCGATCTCCCCGGTCGATGGGTCTTCCCCACCTGCGGCCCTGTCTTCGCCGTCCGTGATGAGCTCCGTCGTTCCCACCTCGCCCGCCTCGCCACGAGGTGCCGAGCTGTCTTCCACCGGCTCCCAGTCCCCACCTTCTACCACACGCTCGTGTTCTCTCCGGCTGAGGTTGTCGAGCCACAAGTTGGACCTGCGCTCTCCGTCGACGAACCACCACAGCATCACCGCGATGGCGACGATCACGAGCATGGCCACCGTGGCTGCCAGGTGGTTCGGAGTCATCCGTCGGCGACGCACCGAGGCTCCGAGCACGACCGGCTTGTGCTTTGCCCCACCGGTGTCGTCGCGACGCGCCTCGATCTCGGGGCGCCCACGTTCCGCACGCCCCGTCCTCGATCCCTGCGGCGCCGCTTCCAACCTCGCGGACACAACTAGACCTTCGCGCATCGGGACCACGAGTGGGGGACGCTCCGCCAGCTCACCAGGCTCTTCGACATCCGCCAGCTCGCCAGGCTGTTCGGCATCCGCTACCTCACCAGCCTCTTCGACATCCGCCAGCTCGCCAGGCTCTTCGACATCCGCCACCTCGCCAGGCTCTTCCACATCCGCCGCCTCGTCGGGCTCTTCGACATCCGCCACCTCGCCAGGCTCTTCGGCATCCGCCGCGTCGCTCTGCTCGAGGACCAGGATCCCTGTCGTCCTCACATCACCGGTGCACGAGGCCAGCGACACTATGTCGGCTCCGGTCCCGGCGACGCAGACGACGGCGTCG
This sequence comes from bacterium, assembly GCA_025782345.1. GTDB lineage: Bacteria > Joyebacterota > Joyebacteria > Joyebacterales > Joyebacteraceae > JALGZG01. Next base: position 6,020 of record JALGZG010000107.1, read on the forward strand.
AGAGCACCCAGTGTCTTCGTCACGTGGACCGGAGGGACAAGCACGAGCACCAGCGCATCCTCCGCGAGTGTCCTGAGCATCTTCGAGAATGCGTCCGACTCGAAGACGTTGTCGACCGAGAGCGGATGCGAACCTGCCGTGACCACGCTGACGCCCGGCGCGAGAGTGCGCCTGACAATGGCCGCGCGTGACACCCCGAACAGCACCGCGTCCACCAATCCCTCATCCCGGTCTTCGTCGAGCGCCTTTCCGAGGACGGGACTCTCCACGGTCGCGTCAACAAGGACCACCGTTCTTCCTCTGTCACCGAGCCAAGCCGCGGCGTCCGCCGCGAGCCCGGCGGCTTCCGACATGTCCGTTCCGGAGATCCCGACCACACCCTTCACTACATCCAGTAACCGCTCGAGATCCGGCATCCAGCCAGCCAGCGCATCCCCGATCACCGGGCGGACCAGCACCGGGTCCCCGACCCGACCGGTCCGCTCCAGAGCCACACCGCCGGCGACCACGCCGGACTCGCGCAGACGCTCGAGTTCCTCACTGGGCGTTCCGGACAAGGCTCTGAACTCCACGGCTATTCCTCCTCGAATGCACAGAGCAAGGCGGCGACCACCGCGGTGTCCTGGCTCTCGTAGACCGTTCTCAGGTCGACGATGACGCGGTCTTCGTGAGTCCGGGCCACGACGGCAGGAGACGCTGTGAGCATCGTCGATGTAACCGATCCCGCCGAAACGCCGCATCGCGGTTCTATCTGGACTCCCCTGCTGGGTATGACCCTCTCCGGGGCGGCGCCTCCGCCCACCAGTCCTTCCAGTTCCACCACCGACACCCGCGCGCGGTCGCCCAGCGAGGACGCCAGAGACCGGGCCATCTCGTCGGACCTTCGTCCGAGTGAGTCGAGCGGTGCCATGATGGCCGATAGCACCGGGACCGCGGTCTCAGCCTCGCCCCTGAGATAGCTTCTGAGAGTCGCCGACAGCGCGGCAAGGGTCAGCTTCCCGGGGCGAAGGGCCCGCATCAGCGGATTGGCTCTCATGCGGGAGATGGCGCTCTCCGTCCCCACGGCGATCCCCGCCTGCGGGCCGCCGAGTATCTTGTCACCGCTGAACGTCGACACGGTCACTCCCGCCGAGACACTCTCCCTCACTGTCATCTCGCCCGAGAGTCCCAGCTTCGCGGGGTCGGCGAGGATGCCGCTTCCGAGGTCGTGGATGACGGGAATGCCGAAGTGCTCGCCGAGCGACGCCAGTTCGTTGAGAGAGACGCGTTCGACGAATCCCGAGATCGAGTAGTTGCTCCAGTGAGCCGACAGAAGCGCGCCCGTGCTGCTTCTGATAGCATCCCGGAAGTCCGACAGGTGTGTGCGGTTCGTTGTTCCCACCTCGACCATGCGAGAGCCGCTACGCTCGAAGACGTCCGGGAGTCTGAACGAGCCGCCTATCTCAATGAGTTCACCGCGCGAAACGATGACCTCACGGCCCGGAGCAAGTGTGTTCAGAACCAGGAGGACGGCGGCCGCGTTGTTGTTGACCACAAGGGCGTCCTCGGCCCCCGTCAGCTCGCAGATCGCGTCCCTCACCAGGTAGTCACGCTTGCCACGAGTGCCCCTGATGAGATCGTACTCGAGGTTCGAGTAGCCCCGGGCGATCTCCGCGATGGATGCCACCGCCTCCGCGGACAGCGGCGCCCTTCCCAGATTCGTGTGAACCACGATTCCGGTCGCGTTGATCACCGGGACCAGCCCGCGCGCGGGCGAACGGACGATCTCCGCCTCGACTTCAGCCAGGATCCCGGCACGCACGCTCTCATCAGACTCACCGTGGCGGCATTCTCCTGCAATCATCGCCCCGCGCTCTGCTTCGAGGATCTCCCTGACAAGACGGACCGCGATCGGCCTCGGCTGTATCGCGCCTAAGCCCCTCTCATCGAGATGAGCCAGCACGGCATCGACGGAGGGAATTGCGCTCAGATTACTCTTGTCGGTCATGAATCAGCGCGCGCGCCTTCGTGGGCCCGCGCATCCTTCCCGGCAGGTCTGGGGCGCGAATCCCCGCGCCTACGGATGGCCGCTCCCGGACACGGCCAGAGACAGTCTACGATGCCGTCAGAATATCTGTCCGTGAACAGGTGGTCAAGCGGTTTCGCCCCCGTAAGTTGCGGAGAGCCCACGCGTAGCGCTCAGCAGACCCCGCTTCCTGGCAGGGCACCCTGCAAGAGCGTGAGTGCATCATGACTCGCGGCCCTTGTTCCCCCCTGGCGGGTAGGCGCATCGGTAGGCGTGCAGGCGCTGCGCCCGAGCCCTTGAGCGCCCCAATCCGCCGCCCTTGTGCCAGCTACAGCTCAGGCGGCAGCGGCTGGCACGTCAATTGCACGAACAACGGCCCTGTGGGACCCCAGAGAGCACGTTCAGGGGACAATGAGTCCACGAGCCCGGCTGCAGCAAAGGAGGGTAAACAACGACCGTTGTTACACCCGTGGCAGATCTGGTGCCCGGCGATCGCGACGAAAGCGAGGGGAAAGGCACTGCGTCCCCTCAAGACCCAGGGCTCCAACATGGAGTTTTGCGAGATGCCTAAGAGAACGCTTTGCGTGCTGGTAGTTGCTGCCGCTATGTTCGCGTTTGCAGCGACAGCGACGGCCAAGACAACGGTTGCCGAGTACACCGGCACGGTCGACCTGCCGGATTCGCGCAGCCCCATTGTGCTGTTCTTCGACGACATGGAGAGCGGCGTCAACGGCTGGACGACCGTCGACAACACTGCCGGCGCGCCGACCCACTTCCACCTGGACACGTACATGGCCTACGAAGGCACGTACTCCTGGTGGTGCGGCACGTTCGACTATGACACCGACGGTGGCTACGGCAACGGCTGGGATGACAGGCTGATCATCCCGACGACCGATCTGACCGGTGCCGCGTATCCGATCCTGACCTACGCGTTCCGTCACGATTCGGAGATCGGCTACGATTACACGTACGTGCAGGCCGAGAGCATGGGTGTCTTCGTGGACCTGAACCGTGGCTACGACGGTTCGGCCCCGTGGACCGACATCGGTCTCTACGGCTTCATCCTCCAGACCTACGACAATCCGCTCAACGCGCGTTTCCGGTTCCTGTCGGACGGCGCCTGGTCGGATGCGGACGGCCTGTATCTGTCCGTCGGTGGCGCTTTCATGTGCGACATCGTCAAGGTCTTTGACTACTTCGGCGGCTACGTGTACTTCTTCGACGACGGTGAGAGCGGCGGCCTCTGCGTGCCCGGCGTCCCGTCTTCGGCCGGCGACTACTGGCACATCATCGACAGGTGTTGCCCGGCGTACAGCGACCCGCACAGCTGGTGGTGCGGCAGCGACGCCGACACCAGCCTGATACCTCCGAACCTCAACAACTCGCTGATCTCTCCCGCCGTCAACATCATCGGCGCCGGGACCTGCACGCTCCGGATGTTGGTCCACGCGGAAGTGCCCACGGGCCTCGACGACTACTGGAACGAGGAGGTCAGTGTAGACGGCGGCGCCACTTGGCACCTGACCGGCGCGTGGTGGGGCGACTTCGGCCAGTGCGACGGTTGGGGCACGAGCGGTATCGCTGGAGTCGACATCAGTCCGTTCCTGCCTGGAACGGCGTTCCAGTTCAAGCTGACGTTCTACTCGAGCGACGACGGGTGCGGTCCGGGTGCGGCCGGCGGCGCCGGCATCATGCTCGACGACACTTGGCTTGAGGACTGGACCGGTTCCGCGGTCGAGGAGAAGAGCTGGGGCAGCATCAAGGCCATGTACAGGTAGAGTTCCGGAAACAGTACTTCTTGAGTAAGACGAGGGGTGGCGTTCGACGCCGCCCCTCGTTTCACGGTACGGGGGACATCGTGCCGGGCTAAGGCGGGAGGACGGCGGCAGTGCACACTGCTGGAGGCAGGGCGGCAGTTTCTGGGTGGACGCTAGAGGTATCGCAGCAGGAGGTACGCCGTTGTGATGAGCAGGCAGATGGCGGTCACGGGAACGCCTGTTCTCGCATAGGTCGCAAACGAGAGCGGTTCCCGCTCCTTGGACGACAGCCCGACGACCGCCATGTTCGCCGCCGCGCCGACGACGGTCGCGTTCCCACCCAGGCAGGCTCCGGCGGCGAGCGCCCACCAGAAAGCCAGCGCGACGCCCGGGTCGGACGCGCCCAGGTGGTTCACGAGGATCTGGACCACCGGTATGAGAACGGTGACGGTCGGAACCGCGGAAAGCAGAGAGGCAGTTATGGCGGTTCCCCAGAGAATCATGACTATCAGGACGGCCGGCGTCTCGGACACCGCGAGGACTCCGCGCGCCGCCAAATCGACCACTCCCACGGCCTCAAGGGCGCCCACCAGAACGAAGAGACCGATGAAGAAGAAGAGCACCCCCCACTCCACCTCCGCAAGCAGTTCCTCCGGGTTGATGCGCGTGACCACGAGCAAGAGAGCGGCTCCCGCGAGTGCCACCGTGGCCGGTTCGAGCCCCAACTCGTGATGGAACAGGAATCCGACGAGCACGAGCCCGAGTACCGCGAGTGCGCGGCGCAGGAGCCCCGGATCTCTTATCGCTTGTGCCGCGTCCATCGATTCCAGCGCCTTGCTCTTGGCTTCGTCCGGCGAGGCGAAGAAGTCACGCTGCCCGGCCAGCCTCAGGTAGAGCAGGCTCACGCCAAGGCAGATCAGCGCAAGAGGTCCGAGATTAACAAGGAAGTCCATGAAGGAGAGATGTCCTGACATCCCAGGAACGAGGGCGCGACTACCGACCAGTATGTTTGGGGGATCGCCTATCAGAGTCGCCATTCCGCCGATGTTGGCCATGATTATCAACATGACCAGAAATGGCATCACGTTCTTCCCCAAGAGGTCAGAGACGAGGTAGATGACGGGGACGATCATGAGGACGGTAGTGACGTTGTCGATGAAGGCCGAACTCACCGCCGTGATCGCGGCGAAGCCCGCGAATATCAGGAAGACCCTTCCCTTCCCACGTTGCGCTACTCTGAGGGCGAGGAACTTGAAGACCCCCGTGCGCGTGAGGACGGCCACGATGAGCATCATGCCGATCAAGAGGCCCAGCGTGTTGAAGTCTATGAACCCGACCGCCTCATCCTGGGATAGCGATAGCCCCGGCAGGAGCAGAACCAGAAGAGCTCCAGCCAGGGCGATCGTCGTTCGATGAAGCCGCTCGGTGACGATGAAGTAGTACGTGGCAACGAAGACCGTCGTCACCGCGACGAGTGGGAACATCTCTTGAAGTCCTCTCACGCGTTCTCCCTCAGCTACTGGGAGATGACGTCCTCTTCATCGAAGGGTGGGTTCTCCTCACCCATGTGCTCGAGCATCCAGTCGGCGGATTCCACAAGATCCGAGTCCGGATAGCGCGTCTTCATTCTCTCGAACGCGTTACGCGCCGCCTCGTAGTTCGAAAGTTCCTCGGCATGGATGAACCCGATCATGAACTGGGCTTCCGCCGCGTGGTCTCCGTCGGGGTAGTTGAACACCAGTTCGGAGTAGTAGCTCAGCCTGGTCAGCGGGTCGTCCGTCTCCTGGGCAAGTGTGAAGAGCTCCTCTTCGCCTCTGGGCTTTGCCCTGAAGACGTCCTCGTTGACTTTGACACCGTAGCTTTCCTTCAGGTCCGCAAGGATCAGCTCGTAGTTCTCCCGCGTCTGCGCGGGCAACAGGCTCTTCACGATCTGTTCGCGAACCTCCTCGAGAGGCTTGGTTCCCCCCTCGACCTTCTCCTCAATGAACATAACGTGCCAGCCTCTGTCGGACCGCAGCGGGTCGGTGACCTCACCGGCCTTCCACTCTCTGACACGCTCGATGAACGCGGCGTCCAGACCGGCGTCCGGCGCAGCGGCACCCTGGCTGACGGAAGCCATGAGCCCGCCGGCGCTCTTCGTCGCGGAATCGGTCGAGACCTCCCGCGCGACCGACGCGAAATCCTCGCCCCCGAGCACTCTCGACCTGGCGGCGTCCGCCTCTGCTCGGGTCGAGACGAGGATCTGACGGAACTTGACGCGCCCGCGACGCTGAAACTGCTCGCTGTGCTCATCGTAGTACGTCTGGACCTTCTCATCCGGAACCACCGTCGTGGCCTCGATATCCTCGGCGTAGAAAGCCTGGATCACCGCGCGGCGCTTGACCGCCTCGAGTGCCCTCACCACCTCGGGATCTCGGTCGTGCCCCGCCTTGATGGCTGCCTGATAGAGTACTTCCTCATCCACCAGCCTGTGGAGAAACGCAATCGTCCCCTCGGGCCCGGTGAACTGCTGTTGTGAGAACGGCGGCAGTTCGGCCATCTTCTGCATGAGATAGGTCTTCGTGATGTTCGTTCGTCCGACCCTGGCCACAATCTCGTCGTCACCCCCGGAACCGCATCCCACGCACCAGATACCCGCGACGAGGACGACGAGCAAGAGCGCAGCGATCGTGAAACCCCTCGACATGTGCACCTCCCTGCTTGGTCGTTGCCGAATGCTGTCGTGCGCGCCCGCCACGGACAGCGCGGCGGGCCGCTCTCTACTCCCTGATGACCCAGACCTTGATCTCCGCCTCCACATCCTTGAACAGGCGGATCTTGATGGGATAGACACCAAGCAGTTTGATGTGCTCTTCCATGATCACGTTGTTCGGGTCCGTCTTGTGGCCCTGCTCGTCCAGCGCCAGGGCGATCTCCCTCTCGCCCACCGAGCCGTAGAGCTTGTCGCCCTCATCGGCCTGAACGCGCACGGTGCAGGACACACCCTTCAGGCGTTCCGCTACCTGCTCCGCGGCTCGCTTGTCCTTCTTGACGCGTGCTTCATCCACCTGGACCTTGATCTCGAGCTGCGCAAGCGCTCCCGGCGTGGCCGGAAATGCCTTGCCGGACGGGATAAGGAAGTTCCTCCCGTAGCCGTCCTTGACCGTGACGACGTCCCCTCTCGACCCCAGTTGGTGAATGTCCTCGACCAGTATGACCTTCATTGCGGCTCCACCTCCGTGTGACGGCCTTCTGCTGCCGGCCTAACCATGCTTGTGATGCCGGCCGACGAACGGCAGAAGGGCGATCTGGCGGGCGCGCTTCACCGCCACTGCCAGCTGCCTCTGATGTCTTGCGCAGGTTCCCGTTACCCTGCGTGGTATTATCTTGCCTTGCTCCGTGACGAAGCGCTGCAGACGCTTCTCGTCCTTGTAGTCGATCTTCACGACCTTGTCCTGGCAGAATCGGCAGAACTTGCCGTGCCTCTCACGTCTGGCCATTTGTGCCTCCTGAGATCTTAGATTGCAGTCCGAGCAGCCCGGGCTACTCGCCCATCACGATGTTCATGTTGCGGAGGATGTTCTCCCGCAGGCGATAAGCTTCCACGAGCTTCTCGATAGCAGCGGGGTCCGCTTCGAACGTGAGGAACGCGTAGTACCCGTCGTGCTCACCTTTGATCTCGTAGGAGAGCCGGCGCTTGCCCCACTTGTCCCATTCCTTGATCTCGCCACCTTCCGCGGCGATGAGCTCCTCGACCTTGCCCATCTCTTCCGTGAGGCCGGCCTCGTCGAGGCTCGGGCGGAAGATGAACGTGCCCTCGTATGTCCTCATTCCCTGCATCCCTCCTCCTGGTCTGACTGCGACCCCGTCTCCCGGACGGGGTGAGGAGATCCCTGGTCTGCCAAAGACCGGGACTTGCCCCTCTTCTGTCACACACCACTCCACCACAACCCCTGCGCACTAGTTGAAGTGAACGAGAACAACGTCTCCCTCGTGCACCTCGTAATCACGTCCTTCAGTCCTCAGGTGTCCGCTGTCGCGGACCGCGTGCATCGACCCCTCGTCAACGAGGTCGTCGAACGACACGACGTCGGCCCTGATGAATCCCCTCTCCATATCCGAGTGGATTCTGCCCGCTGCCTCTGCGACGCTCGTTCCGGCGGGGACCGTCCAGGCACGCGTTTCGGGACCTTTGACCGTGAAGAACGTCACGAGCTTGAGCAGCCGGTATCCCGCGCGGATGAGCCTGTCGAGCCCCCTCTCCCTGATGCCCCAACCCTCCAAGAACTCCCCGCGTTCTCCCTCCGGCAGAGTTACCAGTTCGGCCTCGAGCGATGCCGCGATGGGCACGATCTTCCAGGTCGGCTCGCCCGTCGCAGCCGACAGTCGCTCTTTCCAGTTGTCCTCACCCGCCCCTGCATCGACCTCGGATATGTTGGCCACTATCAGATGGTCCTTGGCCGTAAGGAAGCGGTATTCCTCAAGGAGGTCACGCTCGGTCTCGGACAGCGTCGCGTCGCGAAGCGCCGTCCCGGCGTCCAGAGAGTCTCTCGCCTTCTCGAGCGCGTCGGCGGTCGGGCCTGCCTCCTTGTCGCCTCTGGCCACTTCCTTCCTTCGTTTCTCCAGGTTGCGCTCGCTGGTCTCGAGATCGGCCAGTAGAAGCTCGGTCCTGATCGTCCCCAGGTCGCGTTCCGGGTCGACCGTTCCATCGACGTGAGCGACCGACGAGTCCTCGAAGCACCGCACGACGTGAGCGACCGCATCGACTTCTCTGATGTTCGCGAGGAACTTGTTCCCGAGACCCTCGCCCCTGCTGGCTCCCCGGACGAGCCCCGCAATGTCGACGAAACGAATCGCCGCGGGCGTCAGCTTCTCGGGAGTCAGCACATCCGCGAGCCTCGCGAGCCTCGGGTCCGGGACGGCGACCACTCCGACGTTCGCGTCGACCGTGCAGAACGGGTAGTTGCTGCAGTCAACGCTCGTCCCAGCCAGGGCATTGAAGAGCGTCGACTTGCCCACGTTCGGAAGGCCGATGATCCCGAGCTCGAAAGCCACTGACGCCTCCCAGGGACTGCTTCCGTTCTCCGGCTACCCCTTGATGAACAGCGGGGCGAGCACAAGGGAGATGACAGACATCAGCTTGATCAGGATATTGATGGATGGCCCGACCGTGTCCTTGAGTGGATCACCGACCGTGTCACCCACCACCGCGGCCTTGTGAGCCTCTGACCCCTTGCCTCCGAAGTGCCCCTCTTCTATGTACTTCTTGGCGTTGTCCATCGCGCCGCCGGAGTTCGCCATCTGGATACCGAGCACGACGCCCGTCACGACGGCACCGACCAGCAGTCCCGCCAGGGCACGCGGGTCGTAAAGCCCCACCGCTACGGGCACGAGGATCGCCATAAGCCCCGGCTTGATCATGCCCGCGATGGCACCCCTCGTGCTGATGTCCACGCACGTCGCGGAATCCGGCATCACCTTGCCTTCCAGAAGCCCCGGTATCTCCCTGAACTGCCTTCTCACCTCATCGATCATCTTGAAGGCGACCTTGGACACCGCCCCGAAGAGCATCGATGAGAACAGGAAGGGCAACATGCCCCCCACGAGGAGGCCCGCCATCACAGTCGGCTCCGACATGTCGGCGACGGTGATCCCGGCCGACACCATGTAGGCGGACAGAAGTCCGATCGCGGCAAAGGCGGCCGAGCCGATGGCGAAGCCCTTGCCGATGGCGGCCGTCGTGTTACCGACCGTGTCAAGATGGTCGGTAATATCCCGGACCTCCGGTGGCAGTCCCGCCATCTCCGCGATGCCTCCCGCGTTGTCGGCGACAGGACCGTAGGAATCCACGGCGACGACCATGCCCGTGGTTGCGAGCATCCCGAACGCCGCCATCGCTATGCCGTACATGCCCGCGAAGTGGTGTGCTACGATGACGGAAATGCCGAGGGCGATCACCGGCACGGCCGTACTGCCCATGCCCACGGCCGTTCCAGCCGTCACGGTGATGGCCGGTCCAGTCTGGGACGATTCCGCGATGTTCCTGACCGGACGGTACTTCGACGAGGTGAAGTACTCGCTCACCATCCCCACGATCACCCCGCTGACGATGCCGGCCAGCGTTGCGTAGAAGGGACCGAGCACGCCGTACGTCGTGCTGCCGATCGTGAACTCCGTCCCCATTGTCTTGATGATGAAGAAACTTGCCACTGCCGTCAGCCCCGCTGCGACGTAGGTGCCACCCATCAGGGCCGCCTGCGGGTTTTTGCGCCCCATCACCTTCACGAAGATGATACCCAGGATCGACGCTGCGATCCCCGCCGCTGCGATGTTGAAAGGCAAGAGCACGAGCTTCTCAGAGATCGCCGCGCCGCTCACGAGCGCCACAGCGAGCGCCATACTCGCGATGATTGACTCGACATAGGATTCCAGGAGGTCTGCCCCTAACCCCGCGACGTCTCCGACGTTGTCGCCGACGTTGTCCGCGATCACGGCCGGGTTTCTGGGGTCGTCCTCCGGGATGCCCGCCTCTACCTTGCCGACGAGGTCCGCGCCCATATCTGCGCCCTTGGTGAAGAGCCCGCCGCCGGAGCGCGCGAACAGAGCCACGAGCGACGCACCCATCGCGTATCCATTGACGATGGCCGGGACCTGGAACAACCAGTAGACGAGCACAAGGCCCAGGAGCGCCATGCTGGCCACGCTCATGCCCATCACCGCGCCCGCGGAGACAGCCACCCCCAGCGCGCCCTTGACGCCCCCGTCGACCGCCGCCTGCGTTGTCCTCGCGTTGGCGCGCGTGGCAATGCTCATTCCGATGTAACCGGCCAGCGCGGACACGACGGCGCCCAGCATGAACGCGACCGATGTTTTCCACCCCAGCGGCAGGTTCGGGTTCCCGGACAGGGTGGGCGCCAGAGCAATGAGGCCGGCGATAGCGACAACGAGCACCGAAACGTACAGATACTCCCGCTTGAGAAACGCGCGCGCGCCCTCCTGGATGGCCAGGGAGATCCTCTGCATGACCTCGTTGCCGGGATCCCTCGACAGCACCTCTCGAACGAGGATACCCACGAAAATGAGGCCGACGATCCCAGACGCCAGCGGAACAGCGACGTGTGTCATTAGTCCTCCTGCGGTCCCTCGCCCTCGGTGGCATCCGTCCTTCGATTGAACACCGTCATCGCGGCCCCGATCCCATCCCTGAGCAGCAGCTCCACGGCCGCCACTGCCCGGCTGACCATCTCGTCTACGTCCAGGCGCTCCGTGTCCGCGAAGCGGTCGAGCACGAAATCGACCATCTCATCCCCGTCCGGGGGACGGCCGACTCCGAGACGGAGACGCGGGAAGCCCTCCGTCCCCAGCCGCTCAATGATGGACGACAGGCCCTTGTGCCCACCGGCGCTGCCCGAGCCTCTGAGACGGAGCTGACCCAGTGGCAGGTTCACGTCGTCGCAGACCACAAGAACCTCGGCCGGCGTAGCGCCGGTCTCTTCCAGAACCTGCTCGACCGCGCGGCCGCTCCCATTCATGTAGGTGAGAGGCATCACAAGCCGCACGCGGGTTCCGGCGATCTGGCCTACCCCACTCATGAAGTCGCCGCGCCCAGCCGAGAGTCGGATACCGCACCCGTCGGCCAGCCCGGCGACAACAAGGAAACCAACATTGTGGCGGGAACCCTCGTATTCCTCCCCGGGATTCCCAAGCCCGGCAATGACCCTCACTGCTCCTAGCTCTTCTCCTCGGAGGTCGTCTCCGCAGCGCCTTCCTCGGCTCCCTCGCCGGCTTCCGCGCCCTCTTCGCCCTCAACCTCTTCGCCGACCTCCGCGCCCTCCTCGACGGGTTCCACGAACAGCGTCGGCTGGAGCACCTCAACCACCGGACGATCCGCGTTGTCGAGTATCTCGATCTTATCAACCGAAATGTCACTGACGTGGATGGCGTGCTTGACCTCGAGCTCCGAGATGTCGACGTCGATGTGCTCCGGGATGTCGCGAGGAAGACATCGGACCTCGAGCTGACGCATTGTGTGGTCGAGGATGCCGCGTCCTTCCTTCACCGCGAGCGACTCACCCACGAGGGTGACCGGCACGTGCATCACGACCGGCTTGTTCTCCGAGATCCGCTGCAGGTCGAGGTGCAGTATCTCACGCGTGACCGCGTCGCGCACCATGTCCCTGATGACGGCCTTCGCCGAAGACTCCTCACCATCCAGCCCCAGATCAATGATCACGTTCCGTCCTGATGGCGTCGAGAGCAACGCCCGGAGGTCGTTCAGCTCTATGGATATCGGCACGTTGTCCTGCTGCTCCCCATAGAGCACCGCCGGTACGTCGCCGACCGCTCGGGTTCGTTTGCTTCCCTGCTTCCCGGTGTCGGTTCTCCGCCGGACCATTAGTTTGACAGTCGCCATGTGTTCCTCTCCGTGTCTCCGTGTCAGTTGTGCCTGGCTCTACGTGCCGGCCGTAACCGGCCGCTCGGGCGTTGCCTCTCGGGCGCCCGCATCAGATGAACAGCGAGCTAACCGACTTCTCCCCATGTATCCTGTCAATCGCTTCCCCAAGCAGCTCCGCGACTGACAGAATCCGGATCTTGTCCGACCGGCTGCGCTCGCTGCTGAGCGTGTTCGTAACGACGATCTCCTGGATCACCGAGTTGGTAAGCGCCTCGACGGCGCCCTCGGCAAAGAGCGCGTGAGTCGCGCCCGCCGTGACCTTGGCAGCTCCCAGCTTCGTCACGGCCGTTGCCGCCTCGATCATCGAGCTTCCCGTGCTTATGATGTCATCGATCATGATGACGTGCTTGCCCTTCACGTCACCGACGACGTTCATCACCTCGGTCGCGTCGGGTCTGGGCCGCCGTTTGTCGACGAAGCCGAGCGAAGCACCCAGTCGCTTCGCGAATGCCCTTCCCATCTTGATGCTCCCGATGTCCGGCGCCATGACCACGAGGTCATTCCCGGCGTGCTCGTCGAAGTAACGAAGGAGCACGGGCGCCGCGTAGATATGATCCATCGGTATGTCGAAGAACCCCTGGATCTGCGGGGCGTGAAGGTCCATGGTCAGGATCCTGTCGGCTCCTGCGCTGGTCACCAGATTCGCGACGAGCTTCGCAGTGATGGCCACCCGCGGTCGGTCCTTGCGGTCCTGCCTCGCGTAGCCGAAGTAAGGCAACACCGCGGTGATCCGCCGTGCCGAAGCCCTCTTGAGGGCGTCCAGCATTATCAGAAGCTCGAACAGGGTCTCGGCCGGAGGGGCCGTCGGCTGTACTACGAACGCGTCCATGCCGCGGACGTTCTCGGAGATACTGACGCTGATCTCACCGTCCCTGAATCTCCCGACCACGGCCTCGCCCAACCTGAGACCCAAGTATCCCGCGATCTCCTCCGCGAGAGCCCTGTTCGCATTACCGGTGAAAAGCCCCAGTTCGTTAGGCATCACGTCTCCTCCGGAGGACGCCCAGCATGTCGGCCACGTCGATACAACTCCACTGCCCCAGCAATCGGTCTGGCTGGGGCGGGAGGATTCGAACCTCCGATGCGGGATCCAAAGACCCGTGTCTTGCCACTTGACGACGCCCCAGCGACTACTTCACTAGTCACAGAATGCGACTACTTCACTAGTCACAGAATGCGACTACTTCACTAGTCACAGAATTCATCAGCGTGCACCAGCTGGTGCTCCACCGTTTGAGGTGCGTCCCCACCAAGGGCGAGCTGACGCTCGTACTCGGCAAGAACGGCGTCCTCGATCATTTGCCGCGTCGCGTTGTTGATCGGGTGAGCGATGTCCCTGAACTCCCCGTCCTTGCGCCGCCGGCTAGGCATCGCAACGAAAATACCCGTGTTGCCGTCGATGACCTTGAGGCCCCTGACGACGAACGCGTTGTCGAACGTGATGCTGACGAACGCCTTCAGGCGCTCCTCGTGGCGCAGCGTCAGCCGTACTTCGGTGATCTCCATCGCTTCACCGCCCTCCGCCTGGATGAAGGGACTGAATCAAGTCCGTGTCATGCGTGGTCAGAGAGAACTCACCCGACGGGGCTCGTTCTCGATCGGAGTCACGCGCTGACCGACATCGATCGGTGCCACGACATGTATGTCCCAACCACGCCCCGCCAGGCGTGTCGATATGCTCTGTCCAGCCGGCTCGTCCTTCACGAGGCCGACGACCGTCGGTCCGCTCCCGGACATCACTGCAGCCAGAGCGCCCTGCTCCAGCAGGGCGTCCTTGACGCGCGCGACTTCCGGATACGCAGATACGACACCGGCCTCCAGGTCGTTCCGAAGCCCCTTGGCAAGCGTCGGAACATCGCCTTGCCGGACAGCTAAACAGTTTACTCTAATGAAGCTGACGGGCTCTGTCAACCCGATTCTCGCCATTCTGTAGGCCTCACCCGCGGAGACCCCGAACCGTGGTGTGACCAGCACGAACCAGACCCCGCTGAGCGCCGGCAGACGTTCAAGGCTCTGCCCTCGGCCCGTGCCAAGCGCGGTCCCTCCCGACAGCATGAACGGTACGTCCGAGCCCAGGGCCGCCGCCACATCAACGAGAGTGTCGCGAGGGGCGCCAATGTCAAACAGAGCGTCCACGCCGACCAGGACCGCCGCCGCGTCGGCGCTGCCACCCCCCAAGCCGGCTGCCACGGGTATCCGCTTCGTGAGGTCAATGGAGACCCCCGGGCACCCGAACTCGGCCAGCGCGGCCTCGGCCGCCCTCCAGGCCAGATTGTCGGGTCCCTCGGGAACGGAGAACCCGTGGACACTGAGCGACACTCCCGAAGAGCTCTCCAGAGCCGCGAGAGCGAGTGTGTCCGAAAGCGACACACTCTGGAAGAGCGTCTCGATATCGTGATAGCCGTCAGGCCGCGCCGCTGTCACGGCCAGCCCCAGGTTGATCTTCGCGAACGCTTCTACACTGACGCCTTGCAGTTTCAATGTCCTCCCTGAGAAAACGCTGCCGTGAGAGAACGGCAGCGTCCGGCCGTGGCTCCCGGACGGAACATGACCGGCCGGCCCCCGGGCGCGGCGTGACCGACCCGTCCGGGGCAGACCCTCGGCAGTTACGTCCCGTAGATAACGAAGGCCACCACGAGGACCCACAAGACGATGTTCAGTGCCAACGGAAGGTCCGACACGAGCGCACGCGACGGCCGCCCTCCGCCGCCGGCGGTGTACATCAAGTAGAAGTACCTGAACACCCCGTACACAACGAATGGTATGGTGTAGACGAGCCCCGTGCCCCCCACCTTCTCTACGGTTCCCGGCCAGATCGTGTAGATCGAGTATGAGACGACGGTCGACGCGGTCACGACGCCGAACAGTGAGTCGGTGAGCGCCGGCGGGTAGTGCTCGAGCACGGCCCGGTGCCTCTCGGCGTCCGCCCCGAGCGTCAGCACCTCGTGTCTGCGCTTCGCCAGGCCCAGGAAAAGGGCCAGGAAGAAGGTGCAGATCAGAAGCCACGGCGAGAGCTCAGTATCCGGCGCCGGCCCCCTGAGCACCTCCACACTCCCTACGGCACGAAGTACGAATCCCACGGCGATCGCCATGACGTCCAGCACCACCATCTTCCTCAGCGCGAGGCTGTAGAGGAACTGTAGAACCAGATAGCCGGTGGCTACGAACCCGAAGTTCGGGTGGAGTCTGAAGGACCACGCAAGCGCAAGCGCGGCCAGCACGACCGCGGCGGCCGCTGCGATGCCGATGGGAAGTTCCCCCGCCGCCAACGGCCTCAGCTTCTTGACGGGGTGCTCACGGTCACGGCTTACGTCCATGAGGTCGTTGAAAATGTAGGTCGCGCCCGACAGGGCGCAGAACGCGAGGAAGCCCCAAGTCGCGTGGAGAACGAGCGCCCGCGTTCCGAGACCGCCTGCGAAGAGCAGTCCGGCGAACAGCACGAGGTTCTTCGTCCACTGGTCCGGCCGCATAGTCTTGATGAGATGTCGCACCATCAAAGGCGGGTCCCTTTCTCCGCTAAGGACGGTGACGCCCGTCGGCGCTAGTGATTCGCGAGGATGTCCCGCGCCTTCGTGACGATCAGATCTACGGCGACGCGGTTCTGGCCGCCCTCGGGAATTATCACATCCGCGTACCGCTTGCTGGTCTCAACGAACTGCAGGTGCATCGGCCGGACGGTCTTGAGATACTGCTCTATGACCTGATCGACCGTTCTGCCGCGATCCGCGATGTCACGCCTCAGGCGGCGTATGAAGCGCTCGTCAGCGTCCGTGTCGACGTAGAGCTTGATGTCCATACTCTCTCTGAGGACGTCCTCAGCCAGCACCAGAATACCCTCGAGCAGGATAATCCGCGCCGGACGGACCGTGATGGTCTCCTTCCGCCTGGTGTGGGTCTCGAAGTCGTAGATGGGCTTCTCGACCGGTCGCCCGCCTCTCAGCTCGTTCAGGTGAAACAGGAGCAGCTGGTTGTCGAACGAATCCGGATGGTCGTAGTTGATGTTCTCGCGGCTCGCCGGCGGGAGATCGCTACGGTCCACGTAGTACGAATCGTGATGAAGAATGACCACGCTCTCTTCCGGGAAGTGCTTACGCACCTCCCTGGCGACGGTCGTCTTCCCAGACCCGGTTCCCCCTCCGATGCCGATGATTATCGGGTCCACTTGCTCTCCCCCTGCGATGCCCCTCACTGGCCGAACAGCGCTGCCTCGACGATCTCGCAGATCGCGTGTCCTGCAGCGATGTGTATTTCCTGAATGCGCTGCGTGTCCTCGCTGGGAGCGACGATCAGGTGATCGCACAGCCCCCCCATCGACCCCGTGTCCTGACCAACCAGTCCCACCGTCACGAGGCCGGCGGTTCCTGCCGTCTCCAGGGCTCTCACAACGTTGGTCGAGCTGCCGCTCGTGGAAATGCCGACCAACACGTCTCCCTTCCGCCCCAGCGCCTCCACCTGCCTCGCAAAGACCATGTCGTACCCGTAGTCGTTTGCCAGCGCGGTCATAACTGACGGGTTCACCGTCAGGGCGATGGCCGGGAGGCCGCGGCGTTCCAAGCGCAGCCTGCCCGCCAGCTCGGCAGCTATGTGCTGCGCATCGGCGGCGCTTCCTCCGTTGCCGCACAGCAGCACTTTGTTCCCGGCCCGAAGTGACTCGGTCACTGCAGTTGCCGCGGCGGCAATCACATCGGAGAGAGACTCCGCCGCCATCTCGTGCACTCTCGCGGACTCCGCGAGGACGGCCCTCACTCGCTCGGCGCCTGTCTCAGCCTGTCGTTCCATTCAGCCTACCTTTCGGCGAGGTATTCCGCCAGCGCGTCTTGCCAGCTCCGTGGCTCCTTCCCCGTGAGCGACACGAGCCTCGCGAGAGACAGGACCGAGTAGCCGGGCCGAGGCGCGGGCCTCGGGAACTCCTCACTGGTCACGGGCTCTACGGGAATGTCCTCCAGACCGGCCAGGTCGAGTATCTCGCGGGCGAACTCGAACCAGGTGCACCACCCCCGGTTAGTAGCGTTTACCACACCCGTGGCCTCCACTGCAATCAGTTCCAGAATCGCCCCGGCAAGGTCACGGACGTTCGTCGGGGCGCCCACCTGGTCGGCCACGACCCGAAGAACTCGTCCGGAGGAAGCCAGAGACAGCATCTTCTCGATGAAGTTCGGACCCGCATGCCCGTAGAGCCACGCCGTACGAACTATCAGAGCGTCTTGCGAGACCTCCGCGACCTTTCGTTCTCCCGCAAGCTTCGAGCGCCCGTACACGCCAAGGGGCCTCGGTTCGTCCGTCTCTGCATACGGCGTGTCGCCCGTGCCGTCGAACACGTAGTCGGTGCTGACCTGAACGACTCGGTTGACGTCGAACGCGGCCTCGGGATCGCTCTCGGCGCCGTCGACGTCCGTGTAGGCGGCGCAGTTGATGATGACATCCGGAGCCGCCGCTGACACGAACGCGTCCGTCGCAGCGGCGTCCCGCATGTCGAACTCCGCGATGTCGGCCGCTGTCACGTCGAAGTCGCGCCGGAAGAGAGGCACAAGCTCCGTCCCCAGCATCCCGGCGGCGCCCGTGACCAGGACTCTCGTCCCGCCGTGCTCCCTTCCCGACGCCTCGGTTCCCACTACGGCACCTCGATCCGGCTGGCGTCACCGACCATGAACCGGAAGGCCTTGGGCATCGTGGCGCTCTTGGTGATCTCGACGTCCTTCCCGATCAGGCTCTTCTCCATTCGGCTGCCCAGATTCGAGATTCTCGAGTTCTCGAGCACGATGCTGTGCTCGATCTCCGAGTTCTGGATCGTCACGTCGTGATAGATGGACGTGAAGGGTCCAATGTACGACTTCACGATCCTGCAGCCCCGCCCTACAACGAGGGGGCCGCGCAGTACGCTGCCCTGCACCTCAGCTCCCTCGGCGATCACCACGTTCCCGTCGACGCGCGAGGCGCTGTCCACAGTGCCCGCGATGTCGCGACTGATCGTCTCGAGGATCATCCTGTTGGCCTCGAGGATGTCGTCGAGCTTCCCGGTGTCCTTCCACCAGCCGGTGACCTCGTGCGCCCTCACCTCTTTGCCCGTGTCTATCAGTCTCTGGATCGCGTCTGTGATCTCGAGTTCGTTGCGTGCCGACGGCTTGATGCCGTCGACGGCCTCGAAGATCTCAGCGTCGAACATGTACACACCGACCAGCGCGAGGTTGGAGCGCGGGTTCTCAGGTTTCTCCTCCAGGCGCACGACCGTTCCACCGGCCAGCTCGGCCACGCCGAATTCGCTCGGATTGTCGACGCGCGCCAGCAGGATCTGCGCGTTCGGCTTGTTCTTCTGGAACTCGGCGACGAAGTCCGTGATGCCACCCATGATCAGGTTGTCGCCGAGGTACATCACGAACGGCTCCTTGCCTATGTAGTCAGCAGCTATCTTGACGGCGTGGGCCAATCCGAGCGGCTCCTCCTGGTGGATGAACGAGACCTTGAGTCCGAACGATGAGCCGTCGCCGACCGCCGACTCTATCTCCTTCGCCGTTTCGCCAACGATGATACCGACGTCGACGATGCCCGCCTCCCTGATCGCCTCCAGCCCGTAAAAGAGAATGGGCTTATTCGCTATCGGCACGAGCTGCTTCGCGCTCGTGTGTGTGATCGGTCTCAGCCGCGTACCCTTGCCGCCGGACAGAACGAGAGCCTTGATGCGGACCACCTGCCTTTCGAGTCTCTGCTGAAGTAGAGGCCAGGGCGCCATCGCCACCGCCCTCACGAGCCGCTAACGCCCGTGCACCGCCGCCGCAATTGCCTTCACAAGCTCAGGATCACCGGTCTTCTCGACGACGTCGCCCGTGATGACGACGCTGGCACCCGCCTCGACCAACCGCCCCGCCGCCGCGGGCTCCCGAATTCCGCCGCCCACCATGATCGGCAGATCGATGTAGCCCGACACCGCGCGCACCATTTCCTCCGGAACGTGCTCGGCTGCGCCGCTGCCCGCGTCGAAGAACGCGAGCCGTAGACCCAGATACTGGGCGGCGAGCGCGTGCGCCATCGCTATGTCCGGCTTGTCTCGAGGGATAGGCCTGGTCGAGCTCATGAACTCCACGGACGTCGTCGCGCCCCCGTCCACGAGCATGTAGGCCGTTGGTATCGGTTCGAGTCCGGTCTCCTTCAGAACGGGAGCTGCCCGGACGTGTTCCCCGATGAGAAACTGCGGGTTGCGGCCGCTGACGAGAGACAGGAACAGGATCGCGTCGGCCGCCTCAGACACGAATCCCACATCGCCCGGGAAGATGATAACGGGCACATCGACTGCGCCCTTGACGGCGCGCACCGTCTCGTCGCATCGTCCCTTCAGCGACAGGCTGCCTCCCAGGAGCAGCGCGTCGGCTCCTGCCCCCACGGCCAGCTCGGCCAATCTCACGTTCTCCGGGGGCTCGAACCTGTCCGGGTCGAGGAGCACCAGATAGAGCGCGCCTAAGACCCCGATGCGCTCCTCCAGCCAGGCAAGTGTCCTGCCGGTCCGTAGCATCCTGCACCCTTCCATTTCTGTCCCGTTCGCTCATGCCCCATCAGCTGGCCATGAGCCGCTCCACGATCTCGTAGAATTCCTCCAGAGCCTGCTCGAGCTTCGCCGGGTCTCCCCCGCCCGCCTGCGCAAGGTGCGGTTTCCCTCCACCACGGCCTCCCATGACGGCCGCGGCCTCCCGGACGATGTCTCCGGCCTTGAGCGTGCCCCGCTTGACCAGGTCGTCCGTCACGACCGCTATGAGGATGACACCGCCCTCGCTGACGGCAGCCAGCAGCCCGGCGCCGCTCCCGAGCCCGTCGCGCAGCCGGTCGGCCTGGCCGCGAAGCGTCTTGATGTCCGGTGCGTCAGTCCGGGCCGACAGGAGCCGCACGCCGGCGACCTCGCGGGCGCCGTCGACGAGCGAATCTATCGATCCTCCCGCCGCCCTCTGCTTCTCCTTCTCGATGGTCTTCCTGAGCTTCGACGTCTCGGCCGCCAGTTCCCTGGCCTTCGTGAGCAGCTCAGCCGGGGCCGCCTTGAGCACGTCCGCGAACTCCCGCACGAGTTCCGCGTCGTGGCGGGCGGTCACCGCCTCGATCCTCCTGACGCCGGCGGCCACGCTCGCCTCGCTGACTATCGCGAAGGCGCCTATCTCGCCGGTGCGCTCGACGTGCGTGCCGCCGCACAGCTCGAGGCTGACCTCAGATTCATTGCACCCGATACAGATGACCCGGACTTCGGACCCATACTTCTCGCCGAAGAGCGCCATGGCTCCCCTCTCGAGAGCCGCCTCCAACGTCATGCTCTCCGGAGTGACGGGGACGTCGGCGCGGACCCAGGCGTTCACGCGGTCCTCGATGGCCGCCATCTCGCGAGGCGAGAGCTCCGCGAAGTGCGTGAAGTCGAATCTCAGCCTGTCCGCACCCACCCACGAGCCGGACTGGTGCACGTGCTCGCCCAGCTCGCCCTGCAGCGCCGCCTGAAGCAGGTGGGTCGCCGTGTGATTCTTCTCTATTCGGCGCCGCCGCGCGACGTCGACACGGGCCCGGGCTCGCGCCCCGGGCGACACCACTCCCGCGGAGTCGCTCGCGACGTGAGCGTAGCGCTCGCCTCTCGTCAGCACGTTCACCACGTCGATGGTAGCCTCGCCCACTGTGAGAGTCCCGCTGTCGGCGACCTGCCCTCCCGACTCGGCGTAGAACGGGCTCTCGGTCAGTGTGAACTCCACTCCATCGTCGCTCGTACGCCTGGCTTCCGCCACGACCGTGGCGATCGGGTCGGACAGAAGCGTCTCGGCCACCTCGCACTCTGAACCCGCTCCGCACGCGCAAGGGAGTTCGAATCCCACGAAACTGGTCTCCGCGCGCTGCCCCTCCCAGTCCCCGGCGCCACCTGTCTCAGCGAACCTGGAAGCGCTCCTGCCGCGCTCCTTCTGCTCCTCCATCGCGGCCCGGAAACCCTCCTCATCGACGCTGAAGCCGCGCTCCGTGGCCATCTCCCGGGTAAGGTCCAGCGGGAATCCGTAGGTGTCGTAGAGGCTGAAGGCGACGTCTCCGGGCATGATCCTGGAGCCGCTTCGCCCGAGCGATTCGATCATCTCCTCGAAGACCGCGCTGCCTTGCGTCAGCGTCTCGTGGAAGCGCTCTTCCTCCGACTTGATGACGAGAGCGATGTGCTCACGCTTCTGCAAGAGATGCGGATGCGCCTCTCCCATCGTCTCCGCGACCACTCCGCTGACACGATACAGGAACGGCTCGCTTATGCCGAGGGAGAGCCCGCGGCGGACCGCTCTCCGTATCAGCCTCCTGATGACGTAGCCCTGGGCCTCGTTCGACGGCAGAATATTCTCCGCGATGGCGAACGAGGCGGCCCGCGCGTGGTCGGCTATGACGATGAGTTCCATCCCCGGCTTGCCATCGGGCGGCCGTGTCCCGCTTGCGGCCTCGACCTCGTCCCTCACGGAGGAAAGCACCGGAAGGCCCGTGTCGATCTCATGGATGCTCCCGGCGCCCTGCACGACACTGGCGAGGCGCTCAAACCCCATGCCCGTGTCGATCCCGGGACGTTTGAGCGGCTCGCGACTGCCGTCGGGGTGCTGGAGGAACTGCGGGAAGACCAGGTTCCCGATCTCGAAGAAACGGTCGCAGTCGCATCCCGGGTCGCAGTCCGGCCTGCCGCAGCCGACCTCGGGACCCATATCGAGGTGAATCTCGGAGCATGGTCCGCAGGGCCCCGAGTCACCCGCCGGTCCCCAGAAGTTGTGCTTGTCGCCGAACGGCACGATACGCTCGACCGGGAACTTCATCCGGGTGCGCCAGATATCGGCCGCCGCGGTGTCGTCCTTGTGAACGGTGACCCACAGACGGTCGCGAGGGATGCCTATGACCTCGGTCAGGAACTCCCAACCCCATTCGATCGCTTCTTCCTTGAAGTAATCCCCGAAGGAGAAGTTGCCGAGCATCTCGAAGAACGTTGCGTGGTAAGGGGTGTGCCCGACCTCGTCCAGGTCGGAGAGACGCAGACATCTCTGGATGGAAACCGCTCTCTTGAAGGGGGGATTCTCGTCGACGTAGTAGGACTTGAACGGCACCATCCCCGCCGACGTGAAGAGAAGGGTCGGATCGTCGCGCGGTATCAAGGGAGCGCTCTCGACCTTCTCGTGTCCGCGCTCCGTGAAGTAGTCGAAGAACAGCCGTCTGATCTCGCTCGAAGACATGCCGTCAGGCATCGGAGTCTCCCTCTATCTCCCTGAGGACGGTGGACACGACCTCGTAGGAGAAACCTCTTCTTAGCAGAAACGAGTGCAGACGGGCGCGGCGCTTCGCGTCGTCCGCGCCCCCTGACACTCGCACCTTCTTCTCTACCGCTCTGCGGGCCAGCTCGAGCTCCGAGTGTTCCCGGAAGGTCTCCGCCACCACGCGGGCGATCAGCTCTCTGTCTATCCGTTTCGAGATGAGTTCCTGCGTGAGTCGCCGCGGCCCGGTGGGGCGAAGCCTCACCTTCTCTTCCGCCCACGCTCTCGCAAACGCCTCGTCATCGACCAGCCCGACCTCGGCCAGTGAGGTAACGACAGTGGCCGTCAGCTCCTCGCCGAAGCCCTTGCGTCTGAGGCGGTCGACAAGCTCGCCTTCGCTTCTCGCGCGGACGGCAAGGAGCCTCAGCGCCGCCTCTCTGGCCTTCGCCCGCTCGTCGTTCGACGTCAGACGCTCGGCCGCGGCCGGGACCATCTCGCGCCCCACGGAGAGACCGAGCTCGCGCGCGACCTCCTCGGAAACCGTGAAGGCCTTTACGCCATCGACGAACACCGTCACACAAGGCGTGTCGCCTGCACTCTTCCTGATCTCGGTGATCGTGCCGCTCACGGACGTATGTCTCCGTCATCGGCCTGGCGCCCGTCGCCCGTCACTTCTTCGAGCCCACCTTCTCCCGCGCCGGCTCCTTCTTCGCGGTCTTCCCGGCCGGGCTCTCTTCCGCGGCCTTCTCCGTCTCCGTGGGAGCGTCGGCCTCAGCGGGGCTCGCCACCAGTCCGGTGGCCTCACGTATCTTGCGCTCCAGCTCCTCGCGCACGGCGGCGTCTTCTTCGAGATACGCCCTGGCCCGTTCCCGACCCTGGCCGAGCTGGAGGTCACCGTAGCTGAACCAGGTTCCCTTCTGGGTAACCACCCCGTGCTCCATCCCCAGATCCAGCAGGTCGCCCTCAAGCGAGATGCCCTTGCCGTATATGATGTCGAACTCGGCAATGCGGAACGGCGGCGCCACCTTGTTCTTCACGACCTTGACCTTGGTTCTGTTGCCGACAATCGTGTCTCCGGCCTTCAGGGCGCCGATCCGACGTATGTCCAGCCTGACGCTCGAGTAGAACTTGAGCGCCCGTCCTCCGGACGTCGTCTCGGGGTTTCCGAACATCACACCTATCCTCATTCTGATCTGGTTGATGAAAACGACGCAGGTCTTGGAGCGGTTGATCGACCCCGCGAGCTTCCTCAGAGCCTGCGACATCAGCCGGGCCTGCAGGCCGACGTGCGAGTCGCCCATCTCGCCCTCGATCTCGGCGCGCGGCACGAGCGCGGCGACCGAGTCGATGGCGATCACGTCGACTGCCCCGCTTCTGACGAGCATCTCGGTTATCTCGAGCGCCTGCTCGCCCGTGTCCGGCTGCGAGATGAGCAGGTTGTCGGTGTCAACTCCTAGCGCGCGTGCGTAGCCGGGGTCGAGCGCGTGCTCCGCGTCTATGAAGGCGGCAACGCCACCCAGCTTCTGCGCGTTCGCCACGATGGTCAGAGCCAGCGTCGTCTTGCCCGACGCCTCCGGACCGTAGATCTCTACCACACGCCCCCTCGGCACCCCTCCCACTCCCAGCGCCAGGTCCAGCGAGATCGATCCCGTGGGGATCACCTCGATGCCCTTCCCGAAGTCGTGGTTCCCCAACGTCATTATGGACCCCTTGCCGAAGTGCTTCTCTATCTGAGACAGAGCGAGGTCCAACGCCTTCTGCTTGCCCTTGCCGTCTGCCATCCTGCCCTCCCTGGGCCGCGCCCTAAGCGCGGCGACCGTAGCTCTTGTGTATGTTCACTCTCTCGACCCGCTGTCCAGGGGAATCGCCTCCACCAACTCGTGTATCGCACCTCCGGGCCGAAGCGTGCTCCGCATCACCCGGGTATCCTTCACCTCCACCCTCTCCTTCGGGGCAACGAGTTCGTCCAGTATCTCCTGAACGCTCTCAGCACGGGGATCTCGTATCCTCGCCAGTGTCACGTGGGGATGGAACCTGCGCTTCTCCCGAGGGAAACCCAGCTCCGCGAGCTCGCTCTCCAGTGCCTTCTGAAGCGCGAAGAGTTCGTCGACGGGCTCGACTCCAACCCACAGCACCTTCGGCCGCCGCCCAGAGGGAAACGCGCCCAGCGAGCGCGTCTCGAAACCAAACGAAGACACGCGGCTCGAGGCGCGCGCGACAGCGGCGACGACCTCGGGCAGTTCGGTCTCCTCGACGTCTCCCAGGAACTTCAGTGTCAGATGGAGCGCAGGGCGCCTGGCCCAGCTGGCCCTCACCCCCCGCAACCTCAGCTCCTCTGCCAGGGCGAGTATGCCCTCTTTGAGGCCGTCGGACAACTCCAAAGCGATGAAGATCCGTGCGCTCAACCCGGCTCCTCGATGTTGAGAAGGAAGCGTCTCAGAAGCTCCAGCGCGCCCTGGCAGGCGGCACGCCGGATGCTGCCCCTGCCCCCTCCCAGTCGCAGCTCACGCACGCGTTCGCCGGCTCCCCCCGCCACCGCGGCAAACACCATGCCGACAGGCTTGGTCTTCGTGCCTCCACCCGGCCCGGCCACGCCCGTGATTGCTAGCCCGTAGTCGGTGGCGCACTTTTCCCGTACACCCCGTGCCATCATGAGCGCGGTCTCAGAGGAGACCGCTCCGTGCTTCTTGAGGACGCTGGCCTTGACGCCCAGGAGACGTTTCTTGAGGTCGTCGGAGTAGGCAATGACACCGCCCTTGAAGTAGTCCGAGCTTCCGGGCACCCGTGTCAGCCGCCACCCGACCCGACCACCGGTGCACGACTCGGCAACCGATAGCGTCGATCCTCCCATCGACAGCAGATACCCCACGACCTTCTCCAGCGACTCGTCGCCGCGCGCATAGACGTAGGACCCGAGCTTTGCCGCGATCTTCTCCTGAGACTTCTCGGCCGTCTTCGTGGCCTCGACGGACGTCTGGCCGCGACCGATCACCTTGAGGTCCACGCCCGTTGCGGACGGGAGGTAGACGACGTCGGTCCTCGCCAGCCGCCGCGCGAGCTGCTCGATCCGCTCGGCGATCTCGGATTCCGCCAGCCCCGTGGTTCGAATGAGACGCTCCTGCGCCAGCCTCCGAAGCCCCTTCCCCTCTAGAAAGGGAGAGACGAAACTCTCGAACATCGATCTGAGTTCGACGGGAACGCCCGGCAGAACAAAGAGCAGCGCCTCGCCCTTCTCGAAGAGAAGGCCCGGCGCCGTTCCTCTCTGGTTCTCTATGGAGCGAGCGCCCTCCGGGAGCATGGCCACAGCGATGTTGATCTCGGGCATGGGGACATCGCGGGCTTCGAAGCGGGCGCGCACTTTCTCGAGGACGCCCTCGTCCAGGACCAGCTTCCGCCCGAACAGCCTGGCCACGGCCTGCTTGGTGCGGTCATCCGCAGTCACGCCCAGTCCACCGGTCGTGATGACCAGGTCGGCCCGCTCGAGGGCACGCGAGGTCGCCTCCTCGATGTCGTCGACGGCGTCGGGCACCGATGAGATGCGCACGACCTCAGCGCCGAGAGACGTGAGACGCGACCCCAGGTAGACCGCGTTCAGATCGACCTGGCTCCCGTCAAGAAGCTCTCCGCCTATGGTGATTATCTCGGCCTTCATGCGACCACCGTCAGGAGGGAGTGGACTACTGACCCTGAACCAGGGAGTGGACTACTGACCCTGAACCAGGGAGCGGACTACCAACCCTGAACCAGCAGCATGACGCGCAGGAGTATGTTCGTGTAGATGCCCGCTACGAGGTCGTCCGTCACGATGCCCACGCCGCCGGGTAGAGCCTCCGCCTGTCGCGCCGGGAAGGGCTTCACGATGTCCAGGGCTCGGAAGAGCACGAACGCCACGGCGAACAGGAGAAGCGACTTGGGCAGCAGGAGAACGGAAACGATGAAGCCGGCGTACTCGTCGATCACGATCCTCGAGGAGTCGTGCCCGAACTGCCGCTCTGCAAGATCTGCGGCCCAGATCGCCAGCGCGGCGAACGCCAGTGTGGAAAGGAGCATCACCCAGAGACCCAGGTGCGAGGTTGCCGCAGTTACCTCGGGGACAAAGAACCAGATCAGCACGGCGCAACCCAGCGATCCGACCGTGCCGGGGGCAACGGGCGCGTAGCCCAGGTAGGCTCCGGTGGCCAGGAACCTGACCACTGGATGCAGTTTCGTGCGGTGTTCTGCCACGTCGACCGATCCTCTCTGGCGTCACTCGGTCTTGCGTGCGTCGCTTTCGGAGTTCCTGTTGCAGACCACGTACTCGGCCCCGGAGATGACGGTGAGGGCCACGGCCACCACCCCGAGTCCCCAGAGCGCGCGCTCGAACGGCTGGGTGCTCGTGTCACCCGGGCTCAGTCCCAGCCCGTGGATGACCGTCAGGTAGAACAGCGAGGCTGAGATCCAGATCATCTGGGCGGCCGTCTTCCACTTGGCCGTCCAGCTGGTAGCGAATCCTCCGCCGCTCTTGAACAGGCCCGTCCGCCAGCCGAGGATCAAGAGCTCACGCGCTATGATCACCCCGACCATCCACAGCGAGACGAACGGCAACCCCATCAGCAGGAAGCCGACAAGGACCATAGAAACCAGGACCTTGTCGGCCAGTGGGTCCATGAGCTTCCCGAACTCGGTCACCCTGTCCCAGCGCCTCGCCAGGTAGCCGTCGTAGAGATCTGTCAGCATAGCGACGATGAAGATGTAGAAGGCCAGCCTCACGGAGCCCGCCAGGAGGCAGACGAGAACAATGGGCCCCATGATCATCCGCGCTACGGTCAGTCCGTTCGGCCAGTTCATGAGTGTGGACCCCCAAGGAGCGAGCCGCGGGAATCCTACGCCTGAGTCAGTTCCTCGCGCTTGAGGAGCCACTCCCAGTTGCGGTCCGTGTCCTCCTGTATCTCATCGATGATGTGCCTGTTCTTGTCCTTGAACAGGTGGGCGAAGCGGCCCTGCCTCTCCAGCCACTCGGAGACCGGGCGCTTGTCCTTGGGCTTCCTGGTCACCCGGAAACGGCCGTGCTCCACCTCGTAGATCGGCCAGAAGCACGTGTCGACCGCAAGTCTGGCTATGTCCATCGACTCTTCCATCGGATACCGCCAGCCTCGCGTGCAAGGCGTCAGTATGTTCATGAAGGCCGGCCCCTCGATAGACAGGGCCTTCTCGACCTTGTCCGACAGGTCCTTGGGGTATCCGGGAGTGGCCTGCGCCACGTACGGGATCCTGTGCGCGATCATGATGTCTGTCAGCGGCTTCGCGAACTGCTTCTTCCCCGGCATGACCTTCCCCGCCGGTGTGGTGGAAGTGGCGGTCCCCTTGGGCGTACCGCTGGATCTCTGGATCCCCGTGTTCATGTACGCTTCGTTGTCGTAGCAGATGTACAGCATGTTGTGACCACGTTCCATCGCTCCCGACAGGGCCTGTAGACCGATGTCGTACGTCCCCCCGTCACCACCCATTGCGATGAAGTTGATCTCCTTGTCGACCCTGCCCTGACGTCGGAGCGACCTGTATGCCGCCTCGACCCCGGACATCGTCGCCGCAGAGTTCTCGAAGGCGCTGTGGATGAACGGGTTCCGCCACGCGGTGAACGGGTAGATGGTCGTCACCACTTCCACGCAGCCCGTCGAACATCCGCTTACCGTGTCCTTCCCCGCCGTCAACAGGATCTGTCTCATTGCCGTCATCGGCAGGCAGCCCGCGCAGGCACGATGCCCTGGGGCCATCAGCTCCTCGCGCTCGGCCAGTTGCTTGAGACCTGGCATGCTACACTCCTCCCTCGCCCCTCAGTCCGAGGAACCGAATATTGTCGTCTGGCGTTCCCTCGCGTGCCACCTTCTCCAGTCCGGCGAAGGCCGTCTTGATGTCCTTCACAGACATGTCTCGTCCACCGAGGCCGTAGATGTAGTTGACGATCCCGATCTTACGGTCGGTCCCGTAGAGAGCGGCCCTGATCTCCTTGTGGACGGGACCGCCCGGTGCGCCGAAGGATATGGACCTGTCGAGCACTCCTATCGCCTTGGCGTTCCCGAGCGCTTCTGCTATCTCGGCCTCTGGGAACGGCCGGAACGAGCGGATCTTCAGGAGTCCCGCCTTCGTGCCCTGGTCCCTCAACTCATCGACGACCACCTTCGCAGTACCGCACGTCGAACCCAGCGCCACTACCGCGAGTTCGGCGTCCTCCAGCCTGTATGCTTCGAAGAGGTCGTACGACCTCCCGGACAACTCGCCG